>NZ_JAELUG010001559.1 GCF_016429255.1 Rhizobium sp. ASV8 | reverse complement strand
CGACGCGCGGGATCGTGGCGGCGATCACCGGCTATCTTGCCGAGCAGGGTTGCAACATCGTCGATTCCAGCCAGTTCGACGATCTCGACACCGGCATGTTCTTCATGCGCGTCTCCTTCATCTCCGAAGAAGGTGTCGGCGAGGCGGCGCTGGTCGAAGGCTTCAAGCCGATCTCCGACAGGTTCGCCATGGTCGCCGAGTTCCATGACAGCAAGAAGCGCATGAAGGTGCTCTTGATGGTGTCGCGCTTCGGCCATT
>NZ_JAELUG010001558.1 GCF_016429255.1 Rhizobium sp. ASV8 | reverse complement strand
CATTGCCGGTAAACGTCCGCTTGCCGGTCATGAAGTCGTCGTCGGAGATACCGAGCGTCGAGGCGACGAAGGCGCCGGCCTTGACCGTGCCCGTCTTGGTAATGGCAATGCCGTTCGGGTTGATCAGATAGACTTGGCCATTGGCATTGATCTGGCCTGCTATGGTCGAGGTCGTCTGACCGGTCACGCGATTGAGGATGGCTGCATTGGCATCCGGCTGGACGAAGGTGACGCGGTTGCCCTTGCCGACGTCGAAACTCTGCC
>NZ_JAELUG010001557.1 GCF_016429255.1 Rhizobium sp. ASV8 | reverse complement strand
CCCCCCCCCCCCCCCCCCCCCCCCCCCCCCCCCCCCCCCCCCCCCCCCCCCCCCCCCCCCCCCCCCCCCCCCCCCCCCCCCCCCCCCCCCCCCCCCCCCCCCCCCCTTTTCAAGCCGAAGACGGCATACGAGATTTAATAGACCGTCTCGTGGGCTCGGAGATGTGTATAAGAGACAGCACCTGGCCAGCAAAGTACAATGGCGAGTGGGCGTTTGGCTGGTACGATGCCGCGTACGCATCCGTGCCTACCGATGCACTCCTGCT
>NZ_JAELUG010001556.1 GCF_016429255.1 Rhizobium sp. ASV8 | reverse complement strand
AACATTGGTACGATTGGGCACGTTGACCACGGCAAGACGTCGCTGACAGCAGCGATCACGAAGTACTTCGGCGAGTTCAAGGCGTACGACCAGATCGACGCTGCTCCGGAAGAGAAGGCTCGTGGTATCACGATCTCGACGGCACACGTTGAGTATGAGACGCCGAACCGTCACTACGCTCACGTCGACTGCCCCGGCCACGCTGACTATGTCAAGAACATGATCACGGGTGCTGCACAGATGGACGGCGCGATCCTGGTTTGCTC
>NZ_JAELUG010001555.1 GCF_016429255.1 Rhizobium sp. ASV8 | reverse complement strand
CGTCCTTCAAGGGGGCGAACCCCTACAAGCAGGCCTATGAGCGCGGGGTGAAGCTGATCGGGGCGACGGCGCATTACGTGACGGCGGATCTCGACGAAGGTCCGATCATCGAGCAGGACACGGCGCGGATCACGCATGCCCAGTCTGCCGACGACTATGTCTCGATCGGCCGCGATGTGGAGAGCCAGGTTCTGGCCCGCGCCATCCATGCGCATATCCATTTCCGCACCTTCCTCAACGGCAACCGCACCGTCGTCTTCCCGGCAA
>NZ_JAELUG010001554.1 GCF_016429255.1 Rhizobium sp. ASV8 | reverse complement strand
TGTGGAGAGCCAGGTTCTGGCCCGCGCCATCCATGCGCATATCCATTTCCGCACCTTCCTCAACGGCAACCGCACCGTCGTCTTCCCGGCAAGCCCCGGCTCATACGCATCCGAACGCATGGGTTAAGCCATGGCGCTTGCAACAGTGATCGATGGCAAGGCTGCAGCGGCTTCGGTGATCGAGGCGGTGAAGGTTGCAGCAGCGGGGCTCGAAGCTGAGGCCGGGGTGAAGACCGGACTTGCGGTCGTCATTGTCGGTGACGATCCGG
>NZ_JAELUG010001553.1 GCF_016429255.1 Rhizobium sp. ASV8 | reverse complement strand
ATCCGCTCTGACGCCGCCGGCTGTGAAAGGCCGACGCGGCGACCGAGTTCCGATACGGAAATTCTCCCATCCTGCTGCAAGATCTCGATCATCGACATGTCAGTCGGATCCAGTCCCTTCTCCGTGCCTGTCTCTTATACACATCTGACGCTGCCGACGACGTGTCGTGGGGGGTGGTGGGGGGGGGGGGGGGGGGGGGGGGGGGGGGGGGGGGGGGGGGGGGGGGGGGGGGGGGGGGGGGGGGGGGGGGGGGGGGGGGGGGGGGGGGGGGGGGGGGGGGGGGGGGGGGGGG
>NZ_JAELUG010001552.1 GCF_016429255.1 Rhizobium sp. ASV8 | reverse complement strand
CCCCCCCCCCCCCCCCCCCCCCCCCCCCCCCCCCCCCCCCCCCCCCCCCCCCCCCCCCCCCCCCCCCCCCCCCCCCCCCCCCCCCCCCCCCCCCCCCCCCCCCCCCCCCCCCCCCCCCCCCACCCCCACGACACGTCGTCGGCAGCGTCAGATGTGTATAAGAGACAGCGTCTGGACCGCTCGCGGCAGATTGGGCCGGTACGCACCTCGATGCTGCAGGATCTACTGGCCGGTAAGGCGCTGGAAATCACGCCGCTCGTCGGCGTTGTCGTCTCGCTTGGCAGGCTGACAGG
>NZ_JAELUG010001551.1 GCF_016429255.1 Rhizobium sp. ASV8 | reverse complement strand
CCCCCCCCCCCCCCCCCCCCCCCCCCCCCCCCCCCCCCCCCCCCCCCCCCCCCCCCCCCCCCCCCCCCCCCCCCCCCCCCCCCCCCCCCCCCCCCCCCCCCCCCCCCCCCCCCCCCCCCCCCCCCACGACACGTCGTCGGCAGCGTCAGATGTGTATAAGAGACAGGCCCGATACCGTCTCGCCGCCAAACCCACCGAGAATAACCGAAACGAAGGAGCGGTTCATGCCCTTGCACATGATGTAGGACAGGATCGCACCCGACGATCCCACAAGCGCGCCGGTGATGATGAGC
>NZ_JAELUG010001550.1 GCF_016429255.1 Rhizobium sp. ASV8 | reverse complement strand
ACCCCCCTGCCCGCGCAGGTGCGGTTGCGGCGGCGCGGAAACCTCACCTATGCCTTCAACTACGGCCCCGAAGACTGGAAGGTGCCAGTGGAGGCCGATCTGGTGCTCGGCGGCGCGGTCCTGGGCCTGTCTCTTATACACATCTGACGCTGCCGACGACGTGTCGTGGGGGGGGGTGGGGGGGGGGGGGGGGGGGGGGGGGGGGGGGGGGGGGGGGGGGGGGGGGGGGGGGGGGGGGGGGGGGGGGGGGGGGGGGGGGGGGGGGGGGGGGGGGGGGGGGGGGGGGGGGGGGGG
>NZ_JAELUG010000172.1 GCF_016429255.1 Rhizobium sp. ASV8 | reverse complement strand
ACGGACTTGCCGCGGTCGATCTTCAAGTCTTGGAAAAGATCGCTGTCGCTGCGCTTGACGCTGACGGGGTGATCTTTGCTGTGAACGTGAATGTCCACTTTGCCAGTTGGCGGTTGCGTCTTGGACCAACCGTTGCCCTGAAGGCCAGAACTTGCGGCAGCTTTCGATGCAGATTTTCTGGCTGCCTGATCATCAAGAGCCTTTTTGTGTTCGTCGAGACCACGTCGATAACTCTCGAGAATCTGAGACCCCGACCTGGATCTAAGCGACGTCCATTCGTTCCGCAGCCCCTGCACGCTCGCCCCGCGCTTTTGCGCCAAGCGCCAGGCCATAGCATCCTGCAGTTCTGGGCTATAGAGCTCGTCACCCTTCAAGCCCATTCCTTTCATCAGCCCACGCAACGTTTTGCCGACGATCTGGTATCTCCCGAGCGCCGATGAGTTGAACGGGTTTCGCGGGTCATGTCGTATGCGATCCCCGAAGGACAGAACCTCGTTCAGGGTCATGGACGAGATCGGCTTGTTGGGCTTGCCATACCTTCCATTACCCAGAACCGCGTCATAGCCGTCCTTGCCACTTTCACGGCTCGCGATAAAGTCGAGGAAGGAATTCTTTTCGCCTTTGCCGCCAGTATCCAAAGTGGGCACGTTCCCACCGATATCGAAGCTGCCGCCGGTCCCACCGCCACCGAACACAGCCCTGCGGGAACCGCCGCCCTCATAGGAGGCATTCTGAATGCCATCTGCGCCGCCCAATCCTGTGCCGGCACCACCGCCAAGATAGCTCTGTGTGAAGGCGATCATACCAAGTTCAACGCCCTTGGCGAGTATAGCGACCGTCGCGCTATCACGCGCCGTTGAGGCACCAACCATGGCGGCCTGCATACCGGGTCGATAGGCTATGGGGCGCGCCATGCCGCCATAACCGTGAGCTTCGGGATGATCCTGCGCCGGTGGAGCGATCTTGTCGTCCTTCGTGGAGTCCCTGGGTTCAGCATACGAAAATGGATTGCGGATCGAAGATGACCAATCCAGCAACTTGTCAACCGGTCCGCCCTTGCCAATCAACAGGCCGCTTTTGCTCCTGTAGTACTGACCTTCCTTGGCAGATTCGCTGTCCTTGGCTAGATCTTCCGGCTTAGGCGGAGTAATCGCCTGCCAGTTTGTAAAGCTCTGGACCCACTCGACGCCACTTTTCAGATTTTTGAAGACCGAATCGATGTCCTGGCCGGCGCTTTTCCAATCGATTTGGCCCAAGTCCTCGCTAATATCATGGAAGAACGCCTTAACATCGTCGACGTGAGCCTCTGAAAACGACTTGAACGCGTCTGCGGCGGCAATGATCTGCGGCGCTAGCTCGCCACCAACTGAATTCTTCAGGTTCTCAAAGCTGGTGCTGAGATGTGAAATCGCGTCCTGAAACGCCTCGGCCTTCTTTGTATCGTCCTCGGAAGGCACATAGGTGTTCTTGCCGGCGGCAGCCATTCGCTGATCAAGCGATGCCTTGCCGTTAGCGCCAAATTCCGCAAAATCGCCAGTACCGAAAAAGAGCTCGGACAAAGTGCGGCGCGCCTGCGCGTTCTTTTGCATGGCAAGATAGTTCAGCTCTTTCTGAACCACCTCGTCGTTTGATTTCGTATTTGCGAGATCGTCGGCAATACCGCGACCACCGCGAAGGCCAGCGATTGCACCGTAGCTGCCCTGTCGCAGGCGCATTGCATCAGCATTTCTGGCGGCGAACGACAGGCCAGAAGCAATGGAATCAGGGTCGATCGCCAGTCCGTCCGAAACCTGCTGCATTTTCTGCAGCGTGGTAACGGCAATGCCGGTCTCGTGCGAAAACTTCCTCATTCGCACGGCATTATCCGCAAACGATCGAACGGCCGAACCAACGGCAGTCAGTGCACCGGCTGCTGTGAGCGCCCCTGCCCCTAGAGCGCCAAGTCCGAGACCGGACGTCAAACCACCAAAGCCGTTCGTCACGGCCTTGCCGACTCCCTCCGCCTCCTTGCGCAGATTTTCCATCTGCTTGCCAACCTGCTTCATGCCGTCAGGAACTTTGACATCCTTCATGCGGCTGATCAGGTTTTTCAGCGGTTTGGAAAACTTGTCGACGACAGAGGCTTCAAGGACCAATGGCTCAGTCATCGCGAGTATTCTCCAAATATTTCAAGGTGTAGCTGTGCAATTCCGCCAACTCATGGTGAGGGCGAGTCAAAAAATCGAACGGATTGACGTGGAAGGTCATCGCCAGATCGATAGCCATGTTGACGGAATCGTCGGCTACACCGGCACGAAAAAAGGCGTCAGAAGCCACCCGAGGCTGATAAGTTCCTTCGGCTTAAGCTTTGCCACCGAGGACGGCGGCACTTCAGCAAGGCGGCTGATCATGGCCGCCATGCGCTTGTCGTCGACCAGTATGCGCGGTGGATCGCTGATCGGGTCGAACTGGACTGGATTCCCAACGGCGATGACGTCGGCTCCAGTCGGCTCGCGGAGAACAAGCTCTTTCACCTGTTCTCCGTGGGCTTCAACTTCGTAGTCGAAGGGAAACCGAAGCTTCCCGTCTTTCCATTCCGTCACTGATTAGGTTCCTTCCGTGCAGGAAACGCCTTCGAAGCGGATTTTCACCTTGCCGTCTGCGGTTTCCATCGGCAGATCGCCGGCCTGCCACGCGTTTTTCAGCGTGTAGGTGTGTCCGTTAGCGATTTCGGCTGTGACCGTAGCGCCGGTGATTCCCTTGACGTCGGCGATGCGCCAATCGTCTGTCAGCGTGAAATCGCCCTCGATGTAAGGAACGACCGGCATTTCGGAATAGCCGTGCACGTAATCCTGACCGGCAATACCCGTCCTCGTTACCGACGACGGCATGATCACCAGATTTCCACGCAGCGGATACTGTCTACCGTCTACTTTGACGTAGGCGATGCCTGCGGCTCTAAGTGCCATCTGTTGTTATCCTTTAAGAGGCGCTGGAATACTGCAGCCGGAACTGGGCAAGAACGGCAAAGATGCGCAGGCCATTGATGATGTCTGGCGGATAGAGCACATCGACGCGATCCGGATTGGTGCTGTTGCGAACCACCACGAGGTTGGAAGAGAACGCGTCCACGTTCTCAACGAGGCCGTCATATTCCATATCCGAATATTCGGACACCAGTTCGGCCTTGATGATCTTCGGCGTGATAATCGCCTGACCAGAAGCGAAGACGGTACCGTCGTTTGCCAGCTTGTGGCGCGGGTACTTGGTCGTGATCGCGCCCTTCAGCCGACGAAAGATCTCAGCCAGCGTGTAAAGCGTCGTCGCCAGTGCATAAGCATTGTCAGCCTGGCCATAGCTGTTCTTCTGGTACCGCATGGCTTCGCGCATGATCGCCGGATAGCCGTTCGGGTTCACCTTCTGAATGGCTACACCGACCGAAACCAGATTGTTCATCTGGGCGACAGTGAAACGCTGCTCCGAAGGAGCCGGCAGGACACCGGTCATTTCCAGCGTCTGAAGCGGCCGGGCCGGATCATTCGCGAGACCGCGGATGGCGGCCGAAGTATAGGCAGCAGTCCAGTCCCATACCGGCGACGGCGAACCGGGCTCGACGGCGAGGACAGTCTCCACCGCGGAATTGCCGGTCGGACCCCATGTCATGAGGTTGCTGTAGGTATCGCGCCGGGCACTCCAAACTGCGCCGTAGAGCTCACGCATCCAGCCCCAACGGCCGGTGTCGCCAAAGCCGTACTCGATATCGAACAGGGCAAGCGTGCTCGAGTCGGTGTAAGGCAGGCCGACGAAGTCATACTGCGTTTCACCGAGGGCAATGATGGCGTTGTCGAAGACCGGAACGCCGGCGCCGTTGGTGGCAGCGGTATGGACAAGCGTAATGCCGGCCGGAAGCGCCTGGCCGCCGTTCGAACCAAGATAAGTGTCGGTGACAACGATATCGTTGCCGGTCGCACCCTTCCACTGGCAGGTATAGGTCACAACACCAGAAGCTGAGGTCGCCGTCGACGGCAGAGTCGTCATGGCATTGACGGCGGCAGCAATGTTCGTGGCGATCGTGGTGGCGGTGTCACCACTCTTGACCCCGACGCTTACAAGCTGACCGGCCACATAGAGCGAGAGAATACCCGACGCCGTTGCAGTGCCGGTCACGGTCGTTGTCTGGGTCGCAGCCACGCCAGCTGCGGGGTCATCAACGGCCATGCAATACAGCAGAGCGGCAGGATAGACCTTGAACAGGCGATAGACCATGCGCTCGAGCATTGATCCTTCGCCGAACAGCTTCTTTGCGATTTCGGGCGAGCCGATCGCATAGACCTTATTTGACACTGCCGCGCCGGCGGCGAGCTTCTGACCGATGAAGATAGCCGGGTGGCTGGCGGTGCTGCCGGTACCGGCCTGCGAGGAATCGACTTCCGCGTAGAAGAGCGGAACATTCCACGTCTGAGGAAATGCATTGAAAGAAACAGACATTAAGAATTATCCGTTTTCGCGCTGGTGCTCGCTGTCTTGACGGCGGTCGGCTCGCCCTTGGCGATGGCCCCGTCGTTGATCAGGCGGAACGTGAATTGATCTGCGAGCCAGTCGGCTCCGCCGTCAGGCAGGCTGCCTGAGACAGGATGGCTCAGCTTCGCGCCCGCCGCGGTGGGGACGACAAAAACCGTTGTGCTCATGTGGTGATGATCTTTTTTGATTAGGACGTAGTGATAGACCACGTCCTGTTGAACTGGTCGGCCTCGTCGTCATTGTTCGGCTTTGCCGTGACGCTTATGGTCGCGAAATCGTCCTTGATGACCGGGTCATAGATCCAGCGATAGAAGAACTGGAATTCGAGCTGCAACTCGACGAAGTAGGCCTCGCCATCCTTCTCAAAGACGCGCCGCCGGCGAATGCCGTTGATGGATTCGAATCTGAAGCTCGCGTCAGTACCGAAGCCGACGAAGGTCGGATCCGTCAGCAGCGTGTTTTCGATAGCATCGACATCGGAGTCGATTTCACCATCAGTGACGGTCGGGTCGTCGAAGCCGCGGGAAACCGCAACGATGATTGTCGCCGTCACCCCGAACTTTGGTGGCCCGGCGTTTGCGTCGCCGTCCGGATCCAGACGTTCGTCAGCAATGAAAATCGATAGCGCCGGAAGGTCATCGACAGAAAGGGTGGGCGTGCCTTGCTTTCGGATAGTCATGTAGCCAGGCAGCCCAGAGAGGCGACTGTATATCGCTTCTCTGATGGCCGTGGTGTGGGTGGTCATCTGAGTTCTTTCAGCCTCAACTCGGCGCCGCCCTGTCCGTCAGGCGTCAATGCGTCCACCTTGTAGGCCTTTCCGCTCAGCACGATCTTGTCGCCCTCGCGCGGAGGTATCGTGAAGGTGCTTAGCTGAATGCCCAAAGTGACATTGGTTGATGCCATCTCTGAACCATCAGCCAGCATAACGGTGGCCACCGAGCGATCGTAAATGCCGGTTGCGGCGTACGGCGGAGCGCCCGGCTGGGATTTGAGTGGCGTGACCATTACAGTCACGCCGAAAGCCGCCATGCACGGCGACAAAACCAGGTTGTCAAAATCCATGGCGGCCCGCCTACTTAGCTGGCGGTGCCCGTATACAGGACTTCTGGACGCGTGCAGATAAACAGCGGGTAGCTGTAGATCTCAAACTTCGTCCACGCGTTCCGGTCTCGATCGGGAATCGTCAGAGCGTACTGCTCCTGGCCGAACGTGTTGATCCACGGATCGAATTCCGCCGGACCGTAGGCGGTCTGGAATAGATCACGCACGCCGACCGGGAAGAAAATCGCAGAGTTGTCGCCAATCGCGACAGTCGACTTGTCGTCGGTGCCACGATAGTTGTGGAAGTAGATGCCACCAAAATAGAAGGCATCGAATACCGTCGCCTGCGTCGTGCGCAGACCTTCAGCCGCCTGCCAGTTCTTGTAAGTCAGCTCTACAGACGGGTGCTTGACGAGGGCGTCAAAGAACGCGTCGCCGACGAGTGCATGAACAGTCGTGCTAGTCGTGAAGCCGCCCTTCGCGGCGCGTGCCATGCCGCGAGCGATCTTCTTGGTGAGATCGTTGACATTGATCGTGGCGTCGGAGAACGCGAACGCGACCGGCGTGTTCGGCGTAATGCCCCACTCAGCGAACCAGTCGATAAGGACGCTACCGTCCGAATCTAGCCACTTGCCCTGCAGGGCGCCGAGGCGGGCATATTCGGCAGTCAGATCGAAGTCGTCCTTAAGGCGGGACAGGCGGCGAGCCGCTTCGGCCTGAACCTGCATCAGTTCGGTTTCTGTGCCGAACTGGCGGATGCCGTTGATCTGTTCAGCGTAAAGCGTGAAGGATTTCGCCCAGCGTCTGGTGCTGAAATTCCGGATATCGCGCTTATCATCCTGCAGCTGAGTTGGAGGCGCACCGATCTGTGACGTCGGAATCAGCTGCATGAAGCCATCGCGTTTTTCGATCGCAATGCTTCGAGTGTTCGCCGGAACGGGCTCGAAAATATTGAGCTCGTTCAGGAACTGCGGCTTGTAAGGGATTTTTTCAAGCGCAGTGGTCAGCGATACGGTGTGAAACGCATCGCTGTTAAAAATGTCCATGCTTGCCATTAGGTCGAATATTCCTTTAGCGAACGGAAATGCCGAGCGCTGCCAGCTGTGCGTTCTGGGCTGCAATCTCTGTCGGCGTGTCGATCGACGGATCGCGCGTGAGGTGCTTGCCGTTCACTTCGCAAGTGCGCGTGAAGGCGGTAACGGCGTGGTCGGCACTGGTGGCGTCTACGCGATAGCCAGTAATGGCCGCGGCAACCTGCGAGCCGTCAGAGGCCGTAGGATTGGAAACGACATACTTGCCGCTCGCGGTAATCTTGCCAACGACGGTGCCCGGCTGAATAACGCCGGCACCCGACGCAATCGTAATCACGTCGCGCGAGATATAGCCAGGCGCTTCCGTGACCAGGAACTCGAGGCTCCATGGCTGCTGAGTAAAAGTGGTCATGTCTGAAATTCCTTAGCGCTTGCCCAGCTTCGCGACGGCTGCATCCCAGCCCTTCGCGACGTCTTCTGGCTTGGTGCGGATAACTGCGCCGCGCGCATTGCTGGTGCTGCCTTCGCTTTCGGCGCGAGCCTTCAGGAGACGGCGACGAACATCGGCGACCGGAACGGCCTTCGTGAGGAAGCCGGCTGTCAGGTCGTCGCGCCCAGCAAGGGAGCAGAGATCGGCGACGCGGCGCGCATAGGAAAGGCCCTTCAGAGAAGCCCGCGCCTTGCGGGCGGTCGGCTCGTCGTCGTTTTCCTTGTCGTCGTCTTCGTCGGCGTCGGCACGCTTGTCGTCGTCATCGTCGACGTCTGCCTTCATGTCGTCGTCATCATCATCGGCGCTGAGATCGTTGTCGTCATCCGCACGCGCCTTGCGCGCTTTCCGGGCCTTCCTGGCATCGGAGGGCTTGTCATCGTTCTCGTCGCCCTCTTCGAAGTAACCTTCGTCCTCGGCAGCCTTCGCCAGGATGGTAGCGAGCGCATCGAGCTTTGCTGACAGGGCAGCAATAGCCGCCTCGGTCTTGTTCTTTTTTGGCGTTACAGCCATAGCAATTCCTTTATGCATGGCAGATTCAACTGCCGCACGTAAATGTTGTGGAACTAGTTTGAGGTTGATCGACGCTTGCGATGGGTCGATGACCTCGTCGCACAGGCCGAATTCAACGGCTTCCCTGGCGTCCAAAAGACGATTCTCTTTCATAAGAGCGAGAACGTCTTCTTCCGACTGTCCGGTCTTCTTTGCGTATGCCTCAACGTAGCGATCGGTCAGCCTTTGCAGATCTTCCGAAGCAATCCTGAGTTCATCCGCCGTCCCGCCCGCGCCGGCGCTGTACGGTTCATGGATCAACATGAAACCGTTGCTGGCGATCTCGACGCGATCCGCGGCCATCGCAATCAGGGTGGCGGCACTTGCTGCCAGGCCCTCAATGCGCGCCGTGATCTGCGCGGGGGACATCGACAGGATCGTGAAAATCGCTTCGGCCGTGAACACATCACCGCCTGGCGAGTTGATCCTGACGAGCACCTCGGCTGGATTGCCGAGAGCTTTGAATTCAGCGTCGAACCATTGGGCTGTAATGCCTTCGCCGGTCTCGTCGGCGCCAATGCCGCTAAAGAGGCAGATCTCAGCTGGTGATGGCGCCATGGCCACCACCCTTTTCTTTCGGCTCATCTGGTCGCCTGCCCTTCTAGTTCTTCTTGTTTGGACTCAGCTTGGTCGGGGTCGCTGTCATCAGCTGGCGGCGTCTTGGACAGTGACTGTCCAAGAGGGCTGTCGGTCAGCAAGATTCCGAGATCGCGAACGCGCTTCTGATCAGCTGCGATGCGGCGATCGGTTTCCTCTGGATCGAATCCAAGCTCTTCGATAACGTCGCTGCGTGCCTTGTATCCGTTGTCGACAAGCAGCTTTTCTGCTTGGGCATCTTTCAACGGGTCGATCCAGTCGAACCGCGGCGGGATCCATTTGACCTTGAGATATTTCCTGCGCTTCTGAGCAAAGTCCGAAATATCAATTTCGCCACTGATCACGGCATCCGTCAGCCAGCGCGCCCAGATCGGGCGGCACATCTGAAAAACCATGCAGCTATGCTGCAGCTGCGTCAGCCGATTGCGGAACTCAACGAGCGACTGGCGCGACGACGAGTAATTCGCCTTGGCGTTGTCGCCCGTCGCCGACATATACGGCACGCCCATGCCAGAAGAAGCCGCTAGAAGGTTTCGATACTGGAATGGCTCATAAGAGTTTCCAGCCTCAGCGGGGTCGCTAAACTTGATGTCTTCCCCTGGCAACAGACTTTGAAGCGTGCCCGGTTCCAAGACTGGGAAAGGCCCATTGTCAGCTGCTGGCGGATTGTCATCGTCTTCGTCGAACATGTCGGCCGGCGCGGCTGACGTAATGAAACCCGCGTACATGGCAGCAAGCTTCTTGCGCTCGAGCTCGGCGTCATCATACTGATCGACGAGGAAAAGCTTTACGATTGACGGCGTGATCCACGGAACGCCGCGCATCTGCCCTGGCCGCAACGGTCGGTAGATGTGCAAGACCTCGTCGGCCGGCACCCTGACATATGTCAGCGGGTGGACGCGGTAATAGGGGTCGCCGGGGTAGACCGAGTAGAACCAATACGCGATGCGGCGGTCGTTGCCATCAAGCTCAATGCCGTTGATGATCTGGTTGCCATCATCGGCCATATGATTCTTGTTGTAGGCGAGCATTTCGCTTTCGAGCAGCTGCAACTGCAGGGGCACGCCCGGCATATTATTGCTGCCGGATCGGAAGCGAATGAAGCACTCACCGGCCTCAAAAAGCGCGCGAGCCACAAGGGCCTGCAGGCCGTAGAAATCTGTCTGCCCGGTAAAGTCTGCCTGATCGGTCCATTCGCGCCACAACACCTGCAGCGCGTCTTTTGTCTCGGCGTCGTCAAGCAGCGGCGATGGCTTGATGCCTGCTCCCACAAGATTAGCAACGAACGACTCTGCGGCCGAGGCCACGTAAGGATTGTTCCGCAGTAGATCTCGGGAGCGCGCCCGAAGCTGCTCGCCGTCTGCGGATACGAGCTGCGTCATGCTGGCGCGGGTTGGCTGCCAGGTCGACAGCCGGCGGCGCATTTGCGCGCCCTCGAAACCCATGCCGGTGTAATATGCCTTGGCTGACTTGGTCTTTCGACCAAAGCCAAGCGACTTCAAAAGAGAAAATGCCAATGCTTCGCCCTCAGAGTCGCTTGCATGTCACTGGGCGGAACTGGCGCTTGATCTTGGTGCCGTTCAGGTCGGCCTCCATCAGCGCTTTGAGCTCAAGCATCTGTTGCAGATCTCGATACTGCACCGATTTGCCCTGGTAGCTGACGCTCGTGGCGCCAGCCGCAATCGCGGCGCAAAGCGCCGTGTATTGGGCCTGTGTGTATGTGGACATCGAAAATCCTAGAGATAGCTCGATCGGCTGATGCGCCGAACCGGGCCGCGACGACGCTGCGCCTGCGCGACCGGAGATGCGGCGACAGGTATCGGCGTTGGTCGCGGCGGAGGTTCGCGGGCCGGAGTTGGAACAGTGTCGCGAACGGAGTCCGCAACATTGTCGTTCGCCGGCGCTGCGGCTGGCATCGGCTCTTCGGCATGCGGCTCTGGCGCTGCCTGTTCGGCCTTCGGACGCCGCACGACATCAAGCCGCGTGCGCAAAGACTTCAGAGCAGCGAAGGCGTACACAAAGGTGTCGAGCGCCTCGTTGCGCTTGCCTTTGGCGCAAACCCACACTCGGTATGGGCGACCGTCGCGATAGCGTGTGACGGCCTGCTCTGCGGTCAACTGGAAGAAATAATCAGCATCGACCGCTTCAGCCTGCGGAAAGTGAATGTACCCCGGAGCCGAGGCGACAATGCGCAACCGGCCATAGATGGCATCCTTCGCCGTATCCACGCCGAGAATGAACAGGTTCTCATTGGTCTTGGTTTTCGACGCGCGCGTCGGCCAAACCGGTTTCGCGCCAGGCGCGCCCTTGATGGGCCATACCCGCCTTGCCTTTCGGCTCTTGCAGAACGCGAGAACCATTGCCGCATGATGGCCGCCGGTATCGATGGCTACCGAATGTATGCGGATGGACCGGCCTGCGTCGGTCACCATCGGTGTCAGCAGATACTCGTCGAGGCGCTGCCATGTGTCCTGCTGCGAGGGATCGCCATGCAGGACAAGGTAATCGGCAACCCACGCCTCTTCACCGGCGCCCCAAGCAACGGTTTGAACCTCAAGGCGATCGCCCTGAACGTCCACGCCGGCCGTGACAACGCGCACGCTGTCTGGCAGCGAATTTCGGTCATAGGTCTCTATGCGCGAAAGCAGCGGGCCAGCCGAAACGGTTTCGCCGCGCTCCTCCCATGTCTCACCAAGGACGGTATTCGTCCAAACCTTCAGAAGCTCGGGATGATCCTTTGCCTCAAGGAACTCGATGACGATCTCTTCCAGCCGTACCCACGGCGACAAAAGGCCAGGAATATGAAAGCCGGCCGTTCCCTTGAATTCGGCCGTCGCGCGCCACTCACCCTGCCGGATGGCGGCCCATCGCTGAGCGTCGTTCCAGAGCGATCCGCAATCCTCGCAGACATAATGCGCCGTTTCCGGCTTATGCCCCTCATGTGAGTTCCAATGAACCTGCGACCACTTAAGATACTGCCCTACCCCACAATCCGGGCAAGGAATGAAGTAGCGGCGCTGATCGCTGTTCTGAAACTCGCGATCAATGACGCTCTCCCCTTTAATCGTAGGGGTGGACCCGACAAGCGTCTTGCGGTTCCAGAACGTCAGCTGGCGCTTCTGCGCCAACTTCAGCGGGTCGCCTTCGTCGCCGGCGGAAACCGGGTAACGGTCCACTTCGTCAGCGAGCACAATGCGGATAGGACGAGACGCAAGGCTGGCCGGCGAGTTCGCACCGACGATGGTGACTTGACCGCCAGGAAACGACTTGTGCAGCATTGTATTGCCGCTGTCGCGCGCCTTGCTGTCGGACACCTTGGCAGTCAGCGCAGGCGTGTCGCGAACCATGGGCGCCAGACGGTCCTTCGACCACGCCTGCGCCATCTCGAGTGTCGGCTGCAT
>NZ_JAELUG010001549.1 GCF_016429255.1 Rhizobium sp. ASV8 | reverse complement strand
CCCCCCCCCCCCCCCCCCCCCCCCCCCCCCCCCCCCCCCCCCCCCCCCCCCCCCCCCCCCCCCCCCCCCCCCCCCCCCCCCCCCCCCCCCCCCCCCCCCCCCCCCCCCCCCCCCCCCCCCACCCCCCACGACACGTCGTCGGCAGCGTCAGATGTGTATAAGAGACAGCATCGGAGCCTGCACCCTCGAAATCCTCATCCAGTTCCTCCTGCGTGTCGCCCTTCATCAGCCGTTTCGCAAGTGCGGAACTGAGCGGCGTCAGCGCCATCGAGAGTGTCACGATGGCGATCAGCAT
>NZ_JAELUG010001548.1 GCF_016429255.1 Rhizobium sp. ASV8 | reverse complement strand
CCGTATGGGTGATGATGATGCAGGGCAGCGTCGAATAGATCCCGATATCACGGTAGATCAAGACCAGAGGATAGATGAACACCTGGTAGGGGATGAAGGCGCCAAGCAGCAGGACGGCGACTGTCTCTTATACACATCTCCGAGCCCACGAGACGGTCTATTAAATCTCGTATGCCGTCTTGGGCTTGAAAAAGGGGGGGGGGGGGGGGGGGGGGGGGGGGGGGGGGGGGGGGGGGGGGGGGGGGGGGGGGGGGGGGGGGGGGGGGGGGGGGGGGGGGGGGGGGGGGGGGGGGGG
>NZ_JAELUG010001547.1 GCF_016429255.1 Rhizobium sp. ASV8 | reverse complement strand
CCCCCCCCCCCCCCCCCCCCCCCCCCCCCCCCCCCCCCCCCCCCCCCCCCCCCCCCCCCCCCCCCCCCCCCCCCCCCCCCCCCCCCCCCCCCCCCCCCCCCCCCCCCCCCCCCCCCCCCCCCAACCCCCACGACACGTCGTCGGCAGCGTCAGATGTGTATAAGAGACAGGGGTTATAGGTGCTGCACTCAATATGAATGCCTCCGACGGCAATGCGCATGGGAACCTCAATTCGCGTTGGGACCAATCAGAAAATTATGAGCGGCAATGCTTGCGGCACCCCGCGCCCAGACATC
>NZ_JAELUG010001546.1 GCF_016429255.1 Rhizobium sp. ASV8 | reverse complement strand
ATGATCGAGGAGCAACATCGAGATGAGACATACCGATCAGATTATCGCCGCCTTATTTACCCTGCTCGCCGGCACGCTCGGCTCGGCGGATGCATTTGCCGTCGATCAGTCCGTTCTCCGACATTCCTGTCTCTTATACACATCTGACGCTGCCGACGACGTGTCGTGGGGGGTGTTGGGGGGGGGGGGGGGGGGGGGGGGGGGGGGGGGGGGGGGGGGGGGGGGGGGGGGGGGGGGGGGGGGGGGGGGGGGGGGGGGGGGGGGGGGGGGGGGGGGGGGGGGGGGGGGGGGGGGGGG
>NZ_JAELUG010001545.1 GCF_016429255.1 Rhizobium sp. ASV8 | reverse complement strand
CCCCCCCCCCCCCCCCCCCCCCCCCCCCCCCCCCCCCCCCCCCCCCCCCCCCCCCCCCCCCCCCCCCCCCCCCCCCCCCCCCCCCCCCCCCCCCCCCCCCCCCCCCCCCCCCCCCCCCCCACCCACCCCCACGACACGTCGTCGGCAGCGTCAGATGTGTATAAGAGACAGGTCCTGGATTGATGTCGACGAGATCCAGCCGGCCACAGACGATGAAGGCGCGATCCGCGTCAATCGCTGGTTCGCACGTCGTCCCGAGTTCGTGCTCGGCGCTCATGCGTTGACATCAGGGCCGTTC
>NZ_JAELUG010001544.1 GCF_016429255.1 Rhizobium sp. ASV8 | reverse complement strand
CCCCCCCCCCCCCCCCCCCCCCCCCCCCCCCCCCCCCCCCCCCCCCCCCCCCCCCCCCCCCCCCCCCCCCCCCCCCCCCCCCCCCCCCCCCCCTTTTTTTAATGATCCGGCGACCACCGAGATCTACCCCCACGACACGTCGTCGGCAGCGTCAGATGTGTATAAGAGACAGGTTGCAGATAGGCGTCGATCAGCTCCTGAGAGCAGCCGACCTGCCCCGTCAGGGCGGTATTGACGCGGATCGCCATGGCGTTGCGCACGACCGACATGGAGAAGGGCGAGCCGGTGCCGAAATGATG
>NZ_JAELUG010001543.1 GCF_016429255.1 Rhizobium sp. ASV8 | reverse complement strand
CCCCCCCCCCCCCCCCCCCCCCCCCCCCCCCCCCCCCCCCCCCCCCCCCCCCCCCCCCCCCCCCCCCCCCCCCCCCCCCCCCCCCCCCCCCCCCCCCCCCCCCCCCCCCCCCCCCCCCCACACCCCCCCCCACGACACGTCGTCGGCAGCGTCAGATGTGTATAAGAGACAGGTCTACGGCATCTGCCTTCGCGGCAAGGCCGGCTGGGGCGAGAACATGGCGTTCCTGACGGCGATGTCGAATTCGTTCGGCGCCCACTGGTTCGACGAGAAGTGGAAGGCACAGTTCGACCAGCCGG
>NZ_JAELUG010000171.1 GCF_016429255.1 Rhizobium sp. ASV8 | reverse complement strand
ATCCTCCAAAAGGACAGCACCGTTCCGCAGCGCCAGATCGGCGAACTGGTTCATCTTTCGGCTGCTGCCGTGCAGCGGCGCATCAAGCGCATGCAGGCAAGCGGCGTCATTCAGGCGAATATTGCGGTCGTCGATCCGGCCGCCTTGGCTTTGCCCATCACCATCATTGTCGAAGTCCAGATTGCGGACGAACGCTATGAGCCAATCAATGCCATCAAGCGCAGCTTCGTCGAGGCACCTGAAGTGCAGCAATGCTATCAGGTCACGGGGGAGGCGGATTTCATTCTCGTCGTCGTGGTCGCCGATATGTCGGAATACCAGGCGCTCACCCGCCGCCTGTTCCACGACAATCCCAACGTGACGAAGTTCAAGTCGCTCGTCGCCATGGACCGGGTGAAGATCGGCCTTTCCCTGCCTCTTGCTCGAGATTGAGTGTTTCCGCTTTTCTCCGAAACGTGGAAACACTCAATCCTTTTGTTGGTACGCAATTCCAGACGGAAAACCGCCGCGCACTTTTCCTGGAATTGCTTTGGCTCAAGCCGGAGAAAGCATCCCTCATTAAGGCCGCTTCGGCCAGTTCGCTACCCCGCCGGTCCAGTCCTCGAAGGCCTTCGAAAGACGCAGCACCAGCATGTCGCCAAAGCGCGGGCCGACGATCTGCAGACCGATCGGCATGCCGGAGCGGGAGAAGCCGCAATTGATCGACGCGGCCGGCTGCTCCGACATGTTCCACGGGACGGTGAAGCAGATGTGTTCGAAAGGCCTGGCGGGATCGTTGGTGGGGGAGGCCCATTCGGCGGGATAGGAGACGATCGGGTTGGTCGGCGAGAGCACGGCGTCCACTTGGGTGAAAAGCCGGCCGCAGCTCTTGCGCATCTCGATCGTCTGGTTGAAGCCGCGTATGGCATCGACGCCGCTGACGTCAGCGCCACCCTTCGCCCAGCTATGGATATAGGGGAGGATCGCGCTGCGGCGTTCCTCGCTCAATCCCACGATGTCGCCCCAGAAGCGCGCGCGCCAGAAGACGTCGAGGCCGTCGAGCATCTGCCGGGTCAGCACTGGCGCGACATCGATGACGGTCGCGCCTGCTTTTTCGAAGCGTTTGGCGGCGGCAAAGACGGCGTCGCGCACCTCGTCTTCGACGGAAAGGCCACAGCCTGCATCGAGCATCAGGCCAATCGTCATGCCCCTCACATCGACATCGAGGTCCATCCAGTCGATCTCGTTGGGCGGCAGGCTGGTGCCGTCGCGCCAGTCGGGACGCGAGAGCGTCGCCATCGAAAAGGCGGCATCCTCGACCGTGCGGGTCATCGGGCCGGCGCATCGGCCGACGTAATAGGGATCGACCGGGATGCGGCCGTGGCTCGGCTTGAAGCCGAAAATGCCGGTCCAGCCGGCCGGTAGCCTCACCGAGCCGCCGATATCGGTGCCGATATGCAGCGGTCCATACCCGGCCGCCGCTGCCGCCGATGCGCCGGCGCTGGAACCACCCGGATTCTGGCTCGGATCCCAGGGATTGCGGCTGAGCTTGTGGAAGCTGGAAAGGCCTGACGAGAGCATGCCGTAATCAGGGCAGGTGGTCTTGGCAAAGATCACAGCGCCGTCTTCGCGCATGCGGGCGGCGATCGGCGCGTCTTCTGTGGCCGGGATAAGATCAACGGCCGCCGTGCCGAGCGGCACTGGTTGGCCCTTGGTGGCGATCAGCTCCTTCAGCGTCACCGGAATGCCATCGAGTGGCCCCATCGGCACTCCTTTTGCCCAACGCTGCGTGGAGGCCGCCGCCTGCTGGCGCGCATCCTCGGGATCATAGGCATAAAGCGCTGATATCACCGGCTCCCATGCCTCGATATGCTTCTCCAGCGCCAGCCAGTATTCACTGGGGGAGAGGCTCTTATCGGCAAACTTGCGCCTGA
Organism: Rhizobium sp. ASV8; assembly: GCF_016429255.1. Taxonomy (GTDB): domain Bacteria; phylum Pseudomonadota; class Alphaproteobacteria; order Rhizobiales; family Rhizobiaceae; genus Rhizobium. Next base: position 9,736 of record NZ_JAELUG010000171.1, on the reverse strand, counting down.
GGTCTTGGATGGAAAGGTCGGTCGGTTCGCTCATGATCCATTCTCTTGTCTAAATCAGCGTGTCGCCTCGCGGGGGTCGAGGAGATCGCGCAGCCCGTCGCCGAGCAGGTTGAAACCGAGCACGGAAAGCGCAATGGCAAGGCCAGGAAGAAGGGCGAGCCACGGCGCAACGTGGAAATAGGTCTGCGCATCGGCAAGCATGCGGCCCCAGGTCGGCGCCGGAGGCGGCACGCTGAGGCCCAGGAAGGCAAGACCGGCTTCGGTCAGGATCGCAAGGCCGAGCTGCATCGTTGCCTGGACGATAATGCTGCCCATGATGTTGGGCAGGACGTGGCGCAGCGTAATGGAAAGCTGGGTATTGCCGATGGCGCGTGCCGCCAGCACATAATCCCGGCTCCAGGCCTGCAGCGCCGAGCCGAGTGCCACGCGGGCGAAAACCGGCACCATGAAAACGGCAATGGCGATAATGGCCGTCATGCGCCCGGTGCCGAGAAACGCGCCAAGGATCATCGCGGAAAGGATTGGCGGCAGCGCGAAGATCACGTCGCAGGCGCGCATGACCAGTGCTTCGAACAGGCCGCGCTCTGCAGCGGCGGAAACGCCGATGATCGTCCCGATGGTCCCGCCGATCGCAACCGCCGAAACGGAGATCGACAGGGAATTCCAGCAGCCCGCCATCAGCATCGACAGGACGTCGTGGCCGAGCTGGTCGGTGCCGAAAAGCCCGAAGCCGAAAGGCGGCTGCAGCTTGTGGGTGATCTGCATTTTTGCTGGTAGCACCGGCGTCCAGAACAAGGAAAGGACGGCGACACAGACGAGGGCTAGGATGATCAGCACGCCTACTATGAGGTTCGCGCGGGCAAGCGCCCGAAAATGGGAGCGCCGATGCCGTACGGCGGCTCTGGTCTCGACGATGCTCATCGCGCGCCTCCTGCCCGCAGTCGGGGATCGATGGCGAGATAGGAAAGATCCACCAGGAAGTTCACGACAATGACGAGGCCGGCAAAGAACAGCACGACATCCTGAAGGACGATGACGTCGCGCTGGCTGAGCGCCTGATAGGCGAGGCGGCCAAGGCCCGGTAGCGTGAAGACATTCTCGATCAGCACGGCACCGGCGACCAGAAAGGTGAATTGCAGCCCGAGAATGGTCAGCACCGGCACCAGCGCGTTCGGAACCACATGCCCCCACAGCACGCGGCTGCGCGACAGGCCCTTGGCGGTTGCCGTGCGAGCAAAATCCTCATGCAGCGTGTCGAGCACGGCTGAGCGCGTCACCCGCGTCAACACCGCCGCTTGCGGCAGCGCAAGGGCGACGGCGGGGAGCACCAGCGATTTCAAGGCCGGCCACATCCCGTTGCCCCAGCCGGGAAACCCGCCGGCCGGCATCCAGCCGAGCGAAGTGGCAAACAAAAGCACCAGCAGCAGACCGACCCAAAAGCCCGGCACGGCGATGCCCATCTGCGAAAACAGCGCGGCGACGATGTCGAAGAAGCCGCCGCGTCGTGCGGCGGCGGCAACGCCGAGCGGCACGGCGATAAGAACGGATAACAGGATGGCCAGGATAGCGAGCGGCAGCGTAACTGCAAGCCGCTCGACGATAAGACCGGCGACGGGCACGCCGTAAGTATAGGATTTGCCGAGATCGCCCGTCAGCGCGCCGGCAAGCCATTGGCCGTAGCGGATGATCAGCGGCTGATCGAGACCCATCTCGTGCCGAAGTGCCGCCAGCGTTTCCGGCGTTGCGGAGGTGCCGAGCGTGATCGCGGCGGGATCGCCCGGCAACAGCGCCATGACGGCAAAGATCAGCAGCGAGACCGCGAGCAGTGTCAGGATCAGTCCGAAAATCCGGCGGGTGAGCAATACGATCATAGCATGTCCATGGCCGATCGTGCCGGCCTCGTGAACCTCGACGGCGGGCGGCTTGGGTCCGCCCGTCGGCATCGTCGCGCAGAAGCGATCAATCTTCCCAGGAGACGTTGGTCAGCACGTTCGAGGGGATGGGCTCATTTTCCCAAAGACCCTTCAGCCTCTTGTCCCAGACGCCAAGCTTCGGCATGACGAAGAGGAAGAGGGCCGGCACATCCTCGGCAAGAATGCTCTGCGCTTCACCATAGAGCTTGTTCTGTTCGGAAACATCGGCGGTGAGCTGAATCTTCTTTATCAACTCGTTGAAGGCAGGGTTCTTGTAGTTGAAGTAGTAGGGGTCGCGCGAATAGATATCGATATCCATCGGCTCGGCATGGGCGACGATGGTCATGTCGTAGTCGCGACCGGTGAACACGTCCTGCACCCACTTGGCCGGGAATTCGGTCGGCTCGATGTTCATCGTCACACCGATATCGGCAAACATCGCCTGCATCACCTGGGCGCTGCGCGGCGCATAGGCCATCTGCGGCGTCTTGATGGTGAAGGTGAAACCGTTTGGATAGCCGGCCTCGGCAAGCAGCGCCTTGGCCTTGGCGGCATCATAGGGCAGCACATCAGTCAGATCCTTGTAGCCGGGGTCGTTCGGCGTGTAGTGGCTGCCGATGGCGGTTCCGAGGCCGGACCACGCGCCCTCGATGATCGTCTTGCGATCGAGCGCCATCATCAGGGCTTGGCGCACGCGCTTGTCGTCGAAGGGCTTGCGCGTGTTGTTCATGCCGGCCACGACCTTGAGCTCGGTATTGCCGATCTTGGTCGTCAGCCTTGCGTCGCCGTCGAAGGAATTCATGAGTTCCGGCGCAGCAAATTCCGGAAAGGCATCGACATCGCCGGCCTTGAGCGCTGCGGCCTCTGCCTGCGGATCGGAAATGAAGCGGAAGGTCACCTTCTCGAGCTTCACGTCGACCGACTTGTTCCAGTAGTCGGGGTTCTTGACGAGGTCGACATGGTCGCCCTTGGCCCAGGCGGAGAACTTGAACGGGCCGGTGCCCACCGGCGTCGTCTTGTCGTTGGCGGAGGATTTCGGTCCGACCATGACGGAGGAGGGCCAGCCCAGCCAATACAGCAGGCTGCCGGTCGGCGAAGAAAGATGGAGCACCAGCGTTTCCGCATCCGGCGCATCGATCGAGGCAATGGACGCGAAGAAGCGTTTCTGCGGATTGACGGAATCGCCGCCGCGGGCGCGATCGAGGGTAAACTTGGCGGCGGCGGAATCGAAGACTTGGCCGTCATGGAATTTCACGCCGGTCTGCAGCTTGAACGTATAGGTCAGGCCGTCGGCTGAGATCTCCCAGCTCTTGGCGAGTTGCGGTACGATTTTGCCGCTTTCGTCGATGGCGACGAGCCCTTCGAAGATGTTTTGCCAGGTGACTTGGCCGATCGCGACGGGCGCAGCGATGGTCGGATCAAGTCCGGTCGGCTCGACCGTCATGCCGAGATTGAGCGTCGTCTTCGCGGCTTGCGCCTGTGTCAGGCCAAGCATCAGCAGGCCGGTAGAAAGTGCAGCGCCAAAGGCAAGCCTGCGCGTGACATCGCCAAGGCTCGGGCGTGAAAACTTGGTCATTTCAGTCCCTTTGCTTTGCCCGCTACCCGATTCCCCTCGTGGCATGCGGTCTTTTTCAAGATAGTGTCATCTCGCAAGCGCACACACAATTGCGAAAATTTGTGCGTCTGCGGTCAGGTCTTCCGTGAGCCGGCGAAGCGATCCCGCCATGCGGCTTGTGCTCCCTCAATCGGCAGGGCCGTCGCCTCGTACACGCCGCGGGCGATGGCGCGTGCCATGACAATGGTAGCGAGGTGGCAAAGCTCCATGAAACCGGGCATGTCGTCGCGAGCATGCCTGCCGGTGGATGCAGCAAATACGGTGTCGCCGTCCAGCGGCAAGTGCGTCGGCAAAAGCGCGCGGGCCAGGCCATCGTGAGCACAGATGGATAGCCGATGTGCTTCGGCCTTGGTCAGTTGCGCATCGGTAACGACGGCGCCGATGGTGGTGGCTGTGATGTTCGTGCCTTTCAGCCGCAGGCGCGAGTCGATCGCCTTCGGCATGCCAAGACCGCCGAATTCGCCACTCTCCTCGAAGGGTGCGGCCCAGAAATGCGGCCCGTTGCCGATGGTGGCGGAGCCGAGGGCGTTGACGGCGACGAGGGCTGCGATCCTGTATCCCTTGCTGCTGACTATGCTGGCCGAGCCCAGGCCGCCTTTCACGGTTGCAGTCGTCGCGCCCGTACCGGCGCCGGCGGTGCCGAGCGCGAACGGCCCTTTGCCTGCCGCCTTGAAGGCGGCGTATCCCATATCGCGATAGGGTGAATGCACTCCCCAATCCTTGTTGCCGCCATTGATGAGATCGAAGAGGATCGCCTGCGGTACGATCGGTACCAGCGCATTGCCCACCTGCAGCCCGCGCCCGGTTTCGCGAAGGCCGGCCTGTACGCCGCCGGCCGCATCGAGCCCAAAGGCTGAACCGCCTGAGAGCACGAGGGCATCCACGGTGGCGACCGTCATCGTGGGATCCAGCAATGCCGTATCCCGTCCGCCGGGCGCGCCGCCGAGCACGCTGCAGGAGGCAACCGCCGGCTCGTCGAAGACCATGGCGGTGACGCCAGAGCCAAGCGCAAGGTCGGTAGCTTGACCGACGGCGACGCCCTCGACATCGGTCAGGAGATTAAGATGGGCAGCCAATGAAAAATCCTTCGCCGTTTGCAACGCGAGGTCGTCATGGCGATAGGATCGTAAAGAGATTCAAAAGACAAGATGAGTTTGTTCGCGGGGAGCGCCGTTCAGGCAGAGTGCGATAGCTCGACGCTGCGGCGCAGGGCGCCGAGATGGGGTGGCGTGAAGATATAAGGCCGACGAATTTACGTGATGGCTTTACCAAAGAAAAAGCCCCCACCCTGATTCTATCAAAGGGTGAGGGCTGGCGACTGGATTGGGTAAGAACGTAGGTGAGCCGATCCATCAGACATGGATCGGCTGCGCCTGCTGCCGGGAAAGAAGATCGCGGATCGCAAGCTTCACTTCGTCCGCGTTTCTGAAATGCTGCTCGTCCAGATCATGGACATGATATTTTACAGCGATGAACTTGAGCCGATCCTGATCAGGAACGACGATGCCGACGGGAACGCCGGCGTATTCGATAACTTGCTTCTTCATAAATATACTCCCTCCGCACCGCTATCGGTGCAGACATGGCGAATTGACTGTTTGAATCCGGTAAGAGGACGAACGTCACATTCGACAGCGCGGGCAGGAGAGCGTGCCCGAGCGGTCATTGCCAAGCACGGACCACCCAAGGATCGAAGCGAAGGCTTTAGTATTCAGCATGTCGTGTCCCTTGTTGGCGTTGTACTTGTGAGGGCTCCGAAAAGGAGCTCGGCGGATAGTGTGTTATTGTCTATTATATTAGTAGACAATAACAATTTCATCCCCAGAAACATATTCCCAAAGATGTCAAAATGTCGGCGATCGGTAAAATAAAATTCCGCTTCTGGTCGAATGCGAGGAAGGTTGTGATTTACTTCCCTGCTATCTCCCGTGTCGGAGCGGCTCGCCGAACACCGACAGACAGATAGGAACTGCCAGCAGATTCGGCAATGCCTTGACGGCACTAAAATTCGCTCGCCGCCAAATCACCTCAATGGTTAACGGCGCGACGAACGCGTCAGAATCCGTCTGAGAGCACCTTCTCCAGGGCTTCCACGAAGAAATCCGCGCTCTCCGGCGCAAGGCAGAGCGGCGGTTTGATCTTCAACACGTTCAGGTGATCGCCGGTCGGCTGCATGATGATGCCGAGATCGAGCAGGCGTTCGCAGATTGCAGCCGTTTCCTCGGTGGCCGGCGTCAATGCCTCGCGGTCGCGGACGAACTCCACGCCGAGGTAGAGGCCGGTGCCATGCACCGCGCCGATCAGCGGGAAGCGATCCATCAGGGCAATCAATCCGGCCTTCAGGCGATCGCCGACCACGCGGGCATTTTCCTGCAGGTTCTCGTCCTTGATGACATCGAGAACCGTGAGGCCGACCACGCAGCTCACCGGACTGCCGCCGGCCGACGAGAAGAAATAGCCTTCCCGTTCCAGCGATTCGGCGATCTCGCGGCGGGTAATGACCGCGCCGAGCGGATGGCCGTTGCCCATGCCTTTGGCGATGGTGATGATGTCGGGCACGACACCCTGCGTTTCGAAACCCCAGAAGTGTTCGCCAAGCCGGCCGTAACCCACCTGCACCTCGTCCGCGATGCAGAGACCGCCGCGCTGCCGCACGGCGTCGTATGCGCCGGCAAGATAGCCGTGGGGTAGGGCGATGCCGCCGGCATTGCCGTAGACGGATTCCGCGATGAAGCCAGCGACGCCATCGCCTTTTTCATCAATGGTTTGAAGCTTTTCGGCGACATTCACCAGATAGTCAGGTGCCGAATCCGGACCACGGAACGGGCCGCGGTAGGTATTGGGCGAAATGACCGGATGGACCCAGTCGGGGCGTGTCGTCAGTGCTTGCGGATTGTCGGCGATCGAGGTGGAGACCGCGTCGCTCGCGACGGTCCAGCCGTGATAGGCCTCCAGCAGGCAGAGCATGTTCCTCTTACCGGTATGTGCCCAGGCAAGCCGGATGGCGAGATCATTGGCTTCCGAGCCGCTGTTGACGAGGAAGACGCAGTCGAGCCCTTCCGGTGCGAGCATCGCAAGCCGCTCCGAAAATTCTGCAACCGCCGAATAATGGAAGCGGGAGTTCGTGTTGAGCAGCGACCATTGATGCGCAACGGCTGCCGTCAGCCGCGGATGGGCGTGGCCGAGCGTGGTGACGTTGTTGACCATGTCGAGATAGCAGCGCCCCTGCATGTCGAACAGGAATTCACGCCATCCGCGCTCGATCTGCGGCGGAGCTTCATAATAGTGCTTCTGCGGCTTGGCGAAGCGCGCATTGCGCAGAGCGAGCAGCGCGGAAGCATCCGGTCGCGGCGCTTCGCAGAAGGTATTGAGAAGAGCTGAAGGAGAGGGGCAGATGACCGACCATCCGTCGGCTTGGTCCGCGGTCGCAAAGAGCGGCGGCACGAGGTCAGGCACACGGCAGAGCTGGATGCGCAGGCCGCCGATCGCCGATCCCTCGCTGCCTATGGTTCCGATGGTGGCGCCCTGTTCTATGGCGGCGCCATCCTCAAGCGCGCTTTCGAGACCGTCGAGATGCAGGCTGATCTCCTCGCCGGCAAGGACCAAGTGCTGTCCCTGTCGCCGCAGCAGTCCCGCGAAGGGGGCGAGGACTGTCGAACCAGACGGCAGGCACACGTCATTGTGCAGGGCGAAATTCTGTGGCGCTGCCATATTGAGCGGCGAGGCCAATGACAGGCGGAATTCGCCGTAGCGGGTGGCCGCCGCGCCGGAAGCGATGGCCGCCTGTGCGAGCAATCGCCAATCCATGTCGGGTTTTTGCCAGTTGCCATCGACAAAATCAGGCCCGGTCGGGGAAAGATCGACGGCGACGATCTGTTGCTGGTCGATATCGGGCAGAAGCGCCGACCACCCGTCCGTTGCGATCGGCGCGACATCGAAGCCGATCGTCCGCAGGATTGCCGCTTCCATCACATCCGGCTGAGCGCCGGTGGCGACATCGAAGATCTGCCGTTCGAATTCGAGATTGCCGCGCACATATTCGTTGTCGGGATCGATGGCGAGTTGTTGCTCGCTGCTCGCGGCCAGAATGACGGCACGCGCGACGATCAGCGGCCACAACGCCTTGGCTTCGGTCTCTTCCAGCGGATAGACGGCATGATAGGCCTTGATTGCCGGAAGAATGTAGAAGGGGTTGCCATCGGCATGATGCAGCAGTGAGGCGCAAGTGACGGCGAGATCGCCCACCAGCCAGCCCTGGATGATATCGCCGAAATCGATCACGCCGTCGGGCACCTGCTGTCCGTGCGCATCGGGATGGCTGACGACATTGTCGTCGGTGACGTCGTGGTGTACGGGCTGCACGCGCAAGGTGCTTGCGAGCGGCTGGATGCGCTTGACCGCGGCCACCATCGCCTTGGCGATGCGGTCGCGCGCCTCATGGTCCGTTATGGTCGACAGCAGCTGCACCGCGACCGGCCCGGCTCTGCGCAGGTCCCACTGCAGGTTCCGATGCAGGCCGGGATGATCGAAATCGGCAAGGTCTCGGGCGAGCCTGGCGGAAAGCGCGCCAAGGCCGGCAGCCGCAGCCGGCGGCAGATGTTTGCGCTGCGTCAGCGTCCGGCCGGGCAAAAAACCGAGCAGGCGGATGAGATAGTCTTGTTCGCGGATGGTAATAGTGAGGATATCGCGGCCATTCAGGGACGGCACCACCTCGGGTATGCGCGGCGCATCGGGCTTTGCAAGCAAATGGCGAATGGCGGCGTTTTGCGCCTCAAGCTCGATCAGCTCGTATTCCGCGCGGCATATCTTCAGCACATAGGCGTTGTCACCGGCATCGATGCGATAGTTGCGATCCTGTTGGCTGCCGAGCTCGGTCAAGGTTCCGCTCAGGCCGTAATGCGTCTGCAGAATTTCGGCCGCGTCATCGGGCGTAATGTCGGGTCTCGGCAGTTGCATACGATTTACGAGCGTGGCGTCGGCCATTACATCCCCCGGATGGTTCACTTGCGTCGACATTAGAGCCGGATGATTTTAGGTCTACCTGACCTAAAATCTGAATCCGCTCTACAATCAAATAAGTAGAGCATGATGTCGTCCGAAAACCGCCTACACTTTTCGGCATCATGCTCTAAACCATTCCACCCTAAAGAAAATTACTCAAAACAGATAGAGTCGTTGCGCAATTTGGGAGAAGATAGGCCGCAGATCGCACGCGGCTAGGTCGCTATGATTTGCGTTCGGTGCACCTGAAGTACGAATCCGCATTTAAATCAGCGGATGAAAGCCGAGCTTCCAGCAAAAACGTTCGTTGGCATCGCCGACCCGTTCTGAGCGGACCGGCTATTCGACCTCGATCGAATAGCTGCAGCCGGCGAGCGTCTTGCCGGGATGGCTGTCGTCTGTGGAAACGTTGAGGGTGATCAGCGTGTGGAGCACGGTGTCGGAGTTTTCGAGCTGCTCCCGGCTCGACAGGATCTCCTTCGCGCCGAGGAATTTGTTTGGCTGGTCGATGGTGGCAGTCACGCCGAGCGTCTTGGCAAGGGGGTGTGGATCGGGTTCGTCGAGCACGGCCAGCGGCCCGGATGAGGCGAAGGCGATCCGGCTCGTCTGTCGTCCGAAGACGCTCACCGGCTCGGCCAGCTGGAATTCTCTCAGAAGCGGATTGCTCGACGGCAGCTCGGTGATGCCGAACTGTTTCATGGCGATAGCACTCTCAGGCCCGGTCAGCCACATGCCGAACTCGTTGTAGCTCGGCACGTCATAGGTCGTGCATTCGATCAGCCTGGCAAGGTTGATCTTCGACGGGTCCTTTTCGGCAGTAGCCGCGTATACCGGTTGAGCGCCTAGAAGGAGCGCCGTCAAAAGCAGCGTCCCGTTCCGATAGAGTGACATGTCTTTTCCTTGCCTGAGCCCGATTCGATATCAGCAATATCAAATCGGGCACCGCAGCGAAAAGGAAAGGGAAAAGCCGTGCCTTAACCCATCCGTTCGGATGCGTATGAGCCGGGGCTTGCCGGGAAGACGACGGTGCGGTTGCCGTTGAGGAAGGTGCGGAAATGGATATGCGCATGGATGGCGCGGGCCAGAACCTGGCTCTCCACATCGCGGCCGATCGAGACATAGTCGTCGGCAGACTGCGCATGCGTGATGCGCGCCGTGTCCTGCTCGATGATCGGACCTTCGTCGAGATCCGCCGTCACGTAATGCG
>NZ_JAELUG010001542.1 GCF_016429255.1 Rhizobium sp. ASV8 | reverse complement strand
CCCCCCCCCCCCCCCCCCCCCCCCCCCCCCCCCCCCCCCCCCCCCCCCCCCCCCCCCCCCCCCCCCCCCCCCCCCCCCCCCCCCCCCCCCCCCCTTTTTTAATGATCCGGCGACCACCGAGATCTACCCCCACGACACGTCGTCGGCAGCGTCAGATGTGTATAAGAGACAGGCCATGGCAAGCACCAGTGCCGGAAGCGCCATGATGACATCCATAAGGCGCATGATGCCGGTATCGATGCGACCACCGACCACGCCCGAAAGGCAACCGATCAGCACCCCAACCGACATCGAAATGA
>NZ_JAELUG010001541.1 GCF_016429255.1 Rhizobium sp. ASV8 | reverse complement strand
TCCTGCGCGGCCCTGATTCGATCCTCAAAGGCCGACCCGATGAGCGGCTTTCCCGCGTCTTCGAAATGCTGGTCGATGTCCACGGCCCCTCTCCTGCCGTCATCGACAATGGCCGCGTCTGGACCTGTCTCTTATACACATCTCCGAGCCCACGAGACGGTCTATTAAATCTCGTATGCCGTCTTCTGCGTGTAAAAGGGGGGGGGGGGGGGGGGGGGGGGGGGGGGGGGGGGGGGGGGGGGGGGGGGGGGGGGGGGGGGGGGGGGGGGGGGGGGGGGGGGGGGGGGGGGGGGGGGGGG
>NZ_JAELUG010001540.1 GCF_016429255.1 Rhizobium sp. ASV8 | reverse complement strand
CCCCCCCCCCCCCCCCCCCCCCCCCCCCCCCCCCCCCCCCCCCCCCCCCCCCCCCCCCCCCCCCCCCCCCCCCCCCCCCCCCCCCCCCCCCCCCCCCCCCCCACCCCCCCCCCCCCCCCCCCCACCCACCCCCACGACACGTCGTCGGCAGCGTCAGATGTGTATAAGAGACAGGGCATGGCTCGTCCGCGACTTTCCGCCGGCTTTTCGGTTTGCTAGCAATTGTCCGCTCAAGCACGATGTCCTTTCCCCTGGCCTAATGTCGAGTGAAACGGGAGAGTAATCGGAAAATGGTCCGAG
>NZ_JAELUG010001539.1 GCF_016429255.1 Rhizobium sp. ASV8 | reverse complement strand
CCCCCCCCCCCCCCCCCCCCCCCCCCCCCCCCCCCCCCCCCCCCCCCCCCCCCCCCCCCCCCCCCCCCCCCCCCCCCCCCCCCCCCCCCCCCCCCCCCCCCCCCCCCCCCCCCCCCCCCCCACAACAACCCCCACGACACGTCGTCGGCAGCGTCAGATGTGTATAAGAGACAGGGATCATACCAAGGCAGGCGCTGGAGCCCGACGGCGTTCGAAGATAAAGTTATCCGCGTTTCAAGCGCGGCTTTTCGGAATAGTTGACATGATCGTACTGGCGCTCGACACGGCAGGTGTGGATTG
>NZ_JAELUG010001538.1 GCF_016429255.1 Rhizobium sp. ASV8 | reverse complement strand
CCCCCCCCCCCCCCCCCCCCCCCCCCCCCCCCCCCCCCCCCCCCCCCCCCCCCCCCCCCCCCCCCCCCCCCCCCCCCCCCCCCCCCCCCCCCCCCCCCCCCCTTTTACACGCAGAAGACGGCATACGCGATTTAATAGACCGTCTCGTGGGCTCGGAGATGTGTATAAGAGACAGGCCGTAGACCGTCTCCGTCGGCAACCCTATGGGCAAACCCTCGGCGAGCGTCCCCGAGGCAACGTCGATCGCCGTTTGCGGATGTTCGAGAATGTCTATGTGTCGTGCCATGGCCTGCCTGCTTG
>NZ_JAELUG010001537.1 GCF_016429255.1 Rhizobium sp. ASV8 | reverse complement strand
CCCCCCCCCCCCCCCCCCCCCCCCCCCCCCCCCCCCCCCCCCCCCCCCCCCCCCCCCCCCCCCCCCCCCCCCCCCCCCCCCCCCCCCCCCCCCCCCCCCCCTCTTTTCACGCAGAAGACGGCATACGCGATTTAATAGACCGTCTCGTGGGCTCGGAGATGTGTATAAGAGACAGGCCCAGGGCATTTCGCTCGACGATGTCGCCAAGGCGGTTCGCGCCAGCAATGCCGATGTCGGCGGGCGCACGATCGAGCTGTCGGAATTCGAATTCATGGTCCGCGGCCGCGGCTACCTGAGGGG
>NZ_JAELUG010001536.1 GCF_016429255.1 Rhizobium sp. ASV8 | reverse complement strand
CCCCCCCCCCCCCCCCCCCCCCCCCCCCCCCCCCCCCCCCCCCCCCCCCCCCCCCCCCCCCCCCCCCCCCCCCCCCCCCCCCCCCCCCCCCCCCCCCCCCCCTTTTTCACCCAGAAGACGGCATACGAGATTTAATAGACCGTCTCGTGGGCTCGGAGATGTGTATAAGAGACAGCCCTATGCCATCACCGGAAGGGACGGTGAAGACAGCACCGACCGTTGGGAGGAATCCCTCCTCATGAGGCAGGAAATACTTGATTTGTGGGCAAGAACTGCCGGCTAACAAATCAAACGAGATAT
>NZ_JAELUG010001535.1 GCF_016429255.1 Rhizobium sp. ASV8 | reverse complement strand
ACCGGAACGGTGCGATGAACTTCGCTGCGAAACAGTTTTCAGACGAAAGATTGGCAGGCGCTATCGGACGCCTGGCCGGTCTCTCGCCCGGAATCGAGGCGGACCATAATTGCGCAGGCTGAACTCTGTCTCTTATACACATCTCCGAGCCCACGAGACGGTCTATTAAATCTCGTATGCCGGCTTGTGCTTGAAAAAGGGGGGGGGGGGGGGGGGGGGGGGGGGGGGGGGGGGGGGGGGGGGGGGGGGGGGGGGGGGGGGGGGGGGGGGGGGGGGGGGGGGGGGGGGGGGGGGGGGGGG
>NZ_JAELUG010001534.1 GCF_016429255.1 Rhizobium sp. ASV8 | reverse complement strand
CCCCCCCCCCCCCCCCCCCCCCCCCCCCCCCCCCCCCCCCCCCCCCCCCCCCCCCCCCCCCCCCCCCCCCCCCCCCCCCCCCCCCCCCCCCCCCCCCCCCCCTTTTTCACGCAGAAGACGGCATACGCGATTTAATAGACCGTCTCGTGGGCTCGGAGATGTGTATAAGAGACAGGCCGCATTGCGTCACGGCGGCGTAGACAACGGCCCGCCGGGTCTTCGCCCACACTACGCACCCGACTACTTTGCCGCCTTCGTCACAGACCCCGACGGCTATCATATCGAGGTGGTCGCCGAGGT
>NZ_JAELUG010000170.1 GCF_016429255.1 Rhizobium sp. ASV8 | reverse complement strand
GCTGGACGAAGGTGACGCGGTTGCCCTTGCCGACGTCGAAACTCTGCCAGTTGACGACGGCGCTGCCGCTCGTCTGGTTGATCGTCAGGGACCCGGCCGATGGCGACCCGATCGTCGCACTGCCCGCCGCCACCTGACCGCCCGAAGGCAGCGACTGCGCCAATGCAGCCGTGCCCAGAAGCACTGCCGTCGAATGCACCAGCGCCGTCGAGGCGAGCAGTGCCACCAGACGGGTCTTGTGCGAGAGCGTCATGCGGGTCGTCTGTCTGGTCATTGCCATTGCCCTAAAACTGAAATGCTGCCGAGACGGTGAAGCGGTTGTCGTCGCTGCCGTCACCGAAGCGCTCGATACGGCCATATTCGAGATTGACGTTGGTACTGTTGAAGCTCGCCTGTTCGGCCGCTGCCAGTCGCAGGCCGACGCCATAGGCGGCACCGCGCGAGAAGCCGCTTTCCAGCGCCGTCGGATCGTAGAGCTTGACGCCGCCATAGGCACCGAACACATAGGGCGAGATCAGCACCGCACCCGAAGTGCTATTGCCATCAGGCAGGTTCGTACCCTGCTGGGCCGGAAATTCCGGCCAGCCGAATGGCAGGGTGAAGCTGGTGGTGAACGGGAATTGCGCCTCGGCGCGCAGCACGAAGCCGGCGTCTCCCTGCATCGAGCCGGTCGGGAAGCTCGACAGGCCGGCGGAAGAAACGATGCCGATCTGCTCGGAATTGAGCAATGGCTGGCCGAAGGACGTCTGCGCCCGCGCCTTGAGATCGAGAACCAGATGTTCTGCGACCGGCTGGCGGTAGCCGAGATTGACTTCCAGCTTCTGGAAATCGGCATCGGCGCCCTGGCGCGACAAGGGCGTGCCGCTGGCATTGGCGTCGGCCGCACTGCGCGCGCCAAGCCCGTTAACGCCGAAGGAGCCGGTGAACCCGGCGGTGACGAGCGCATCGCCCGATACATACCAGGAGAGGTCCGCGCCGGTGCGCAGGATGCGCAGCCGATCCTTCGACAGGGTTATGCCGCCGCCATTGAGCAGCTCCAGCTCTTCGTCCTGCGCATCGAAACCGCCATTGACGTTAAGGGTGAATTCCCGCGAACGGATCAGCGGATAGGCAAGCCGTGCCGAATAGCGGGTGAAGTCCGACATGAACTGCAGCCCGAACAGACCGGCTTCCGGCGTCGTGCGCGAGGCGGTGGCTTCGAGGTTCAGCGTCAACCCGTCGATGCCGATCGGCAGCGTCACGCCACCGGCCAGCGACCGATTGCGCGGCGAGCCTGTGAAGTAACCCTCGTCGCCGCCGAAGCGCGGCGCACCCGAGGCCCGCAGATAGAAAAGCTCCCCGAAGCCGAACACCGAATTGAAGTCGAGCCCGACGCCGGTATTGTATTTGCCGAGCGCGTCGGTGGAATTGTTGTCACCGGAGATGAAGCCGGTGACCGGTTTGTAGCGTGCCTCGATCGTCAGCACGCTGCCGCCGGCTTGCGTGCCGCGCGACAGTGTCGAGCGCAGCACCGTGCCGGGCAGATCACCGGCCAATAGCAGCCGCCGCTCGATCTCGTCGTTGGACATCCCCTTCTGCCCCACCAGCGGTGCCAGGATCTTGGTGATGCGAGCACGGATATTGTCCGGCAGGTGCGAGGTGTCGATGCTTTCGACGAAGCCGTCGATGACGGTGATGCGCAGTACGGCGCCATCCACCAGCCGCTGGGCCGGCAGCACCACACGCACCAGGCCATAACCCTTGGCGGCATAGGCTCGCTCCAGCCGACCAGCCGCCTCGAACAGGGCCGCCGCCGTCACTTGGTTGCCGCTGAGGCTTTTGGCGATACCCGCCTCCTCCTCGGCAAAGCCTGGAAGGCCGCCTTCGACCTTGACCGACTTCAGCCGAACCGTCAGCTTCTCCGCACCCTTCGGCGCAACCGGGCCGGAGGCCTCGGGAATGACGACGCCACTACTCTGCTTCTGCAGCTGCGGCTCGAATGTCTGCGGCGTCACCTGCGAGGCCGTCTGGGCGAACGCTGGACATGCCGGGGCTATCATCGCAACGCTCGCGGCCAGCCCGAAAGATCGCGCAAAACGGTATCCGAAAATCAAGATGAACCCCTATCCACTCATGTTCCTCGAGCCGCGGTCAGCAGCCATAGACTATCCATTAGAGCCGCCTCAGGCGGTTCCCCGTCACTCAACACATCTGGTAGTTCTCGAAAAATGCCGCCCAAAACGGCCGCCACACTGCGTCCTCACAGAAGACCTAACCAAAATAGCGACAGGCGTCAGCATCCATTTTTGACATCGGGAATTGCGAGGAGGTTCCCCGGTCAAACGTCTGCAAATGTGGGCAAAGGAGACGAACCACCTCATTCGCAATGATGGGCTCCTTGACCAGCCGACACGCCGCCGGCTAGGGCTTTCGCGAGCGCACCATCAAGAATTGCCAGCTTTTGCGCCTGGAACTGCGCATACTCTTCGTAGAAATCGCGCGAGATCCACATCGTCGAATGTCCCGGCCGCCCGACCCAGCCCAGCCCTCCGATCGATTGGGCCTCCGAAATCTTTCGACTCGTATGCGCGCTTGAAAGACCGGTGGATCGGGCGAGGTAAGCAATCGAGCGGACGTCCGTGAAACAGCGACCCTGCGCTAGAAATGATTCGCGATCGACACCCGCAATCAGTCTGTCCATCACCCAGCCACCTGAATCGATCCAGCTGAAGATCCTGTAAAGAGGGCCTGGCTCGCGCACTGCGGGACTGAAGAATAGAGAATCCGCCACAATCGGCTGGATCAATCGAAGCAAATCTTCCCATTGCGTCGAGAATTGAACGTATCTTTGCCCATCATCGAGCAGGTCAAGCGCCTGGAAGTGCAGGTTGTACCACAGCACCAGGAGTGACAGGGATTCGAGCGATGGCTTGGCCAGACTACCATGGCCAATCACTCGATCGTCTACGGGTTGGATCACGCCATACTTCATGGCCTCATCGAAAAATGTATGGGCAGTATTGCGGCTGGAGAGACCGAGGGCTGGCCCGAGGACGCCCAAGCTTCGACGGCTGAGACCTGGCTTGACGGCTCCAATTGGCCGGAAGAAATGCGCTATTGCGGCGTGGCTCAGCAGCCAACGTTGCTGCGTCGCAAACAGCGCAGCAGATCGTGGCGCCAACTTGTGGGCCTCGAACATTCCGGAAGCCAGGAAGAAAACTGCGGATGGGAACGATTCTCGCGCAATTAAATCGCTGGCGTTGCGATACGGCAGGTCGCTTCTAGCTCCCCTTGGAAGGGCCGGGTTCGACGCGGGAAATTCTATGATCTGCCCCAAGAATGCGACCTCCGGCTAGCGCAATAATCTCAAACCCTCGCCTGAACGGTTCCGATCCGCGCTTTGCCCATAACCACGCTGCGGCACGCTTTCATTATCCGCGAAGCCCACAGAAACTTCTCACTTTTAAAGAATATGAGAAGTAAATGCCTGATCGCCGGCATCTTGTCAACGAGAATGTTTCTCATATTATTGAAATCTGAGAACTAATCAGGCGGAATGGCGCTCTCGCTGGAAAAGTGGTGGTTCCAAACTGGAGCTCAACAATCCTCGCCACACCCACTGGTTCTCCCGGAAGGAACCGAGCGGATGCCGTTAGTGAGACCCATTATTCCATCCTATACGCTGGGCGTCCTGACCATTGCGTACATCTTGTCATATCTCGACCGGCAGATTCTTGGTCTTCTGGTGGAGCCCATGAAGCAGGATCTCGATCTGACGGACATTCAGATCGGCCTCCTGCAAGGCTTCAGCTTCGCGATTGTTCTGGCGGCGGCTGGATTGCCGCTAGGCCGCTTGGTCGACACCGGAAACCGCGTGCGGATTGCCGCCGCGGGAATTGCATTCTGGAGCATTATGACGGCCGCTTGTGGCTTTGCAGGCAATTTCGAGGCTCTTCTGCTATGCCGGGCTGGTGTCGCATTGGGAGAAGCGGCACTCACCCCCGCCGCCTATTCCCTGATCAGTGATCTGTTTCCAATTCGGCGACGTGGATTCGCCATGGGTATTTTCAGCTCGGGCGCGTTCATAGGAGCGGGTCTATCGCTTGTTCTGGGTGCCACGGTTCTTCACCAGTCGCTGGGAACCGACAGCGCGTTCCTTTTGCCCGGCATGCAGTATGCGTGGCAGCTGGTATTTGTCGTAATCGGACTGCCCGGCATCGCCGTCGCCGTTTGGACGGCAAGCCTTAGAGAGCCCGCCAGACATTCCGAAGCGACTTCTAACCCTGCACCTGCCGCGGCCGAGATCCGCGCTTTTTTCGGCGGCAATCGGATAGAATTTGCAGGTCTGTATTTCGGCTTGGCGCTCGCGGCAATCCAGTCTTACAGCTATAGCGCATGGGTTCCCAGCGTGTTGATCCGCACCTTTCACATGCCGCCTATCGCCGTCGGCTTCAGTTTAGGCCCAATTTTTATCGCCTGTAGTGTTTCAGGACTGATCTTTGGGGCAGTGCTGGGCGACGCCCTGGTCAGACGTGGCGTCACCGCCGCTCGCCCCATCCTCATGTCCGCAGGAGCGCTCGCCGCGTCGCTGTTCACGGCGGCACTGCCCTTTGCACCGACCCTGAGCACTGCGTTCGCCGTGATTTCCGCCGCGGCCTTTTTTTCCACCATTGTTGTTGCGAACGGCCCGCCCGCACTTCAGGACATCACTCCGTCGAGAATGCGCGGCGTAGCTTCGGCAGTCGGCGTCATGATCGTCACGCTCATCGGCATGGGCCTTGGCCCGACGTTGGTGGGGTTTGTTGGTCAGAAGATCATCGCCGATCCAAACGAGATCAGTATCGCACTCAGTATCGTTTCGACCGTTGCGCTGGTCGTCTCGTCGTCTTTGGCATTCCTGGCCAGCCTCCACTATAAGCTCAAGCCGGACAGCGCTGCAGCACGCGCTGCGTAAAGGCGAGCACCTCCGCAACTTGGCCGTTTTCGAAGATTGAGATTGTCGTGCACTTACCCTTCCAACCGAGAACTGTTGTGAAACCACCAACAATTCTGAGTGGCAAGGCTGGCCGCCCATCGAATGGCCACTATTCTTGTGACACGTCTACGCCGCTCTTATAGATCGCCCCCAAGAGAATTGTTGAAAGCATGTTGCATGTCGGCCTTTGAAGTCCTGGTTTCCAACATTACCCAAAGTTTTCTCGATCATGGCTATGAAGCCATGACGATGAGCAAACTCGCAAAATACTGCAATATCACACGACGGGGGCTCTACCATCATTTCAGCAGCAAGGAAGAGGCCTTCCGGGCGATGGTCGACCAGAACAATGCGCACACACGGCAAAACAGCATCCGGGAGGGCGGGCAGCTCTTCTCGGCCGGCTCGAATGTGCTCGATATCGTTACAGCTGTGCTTGATGTTCGATATGGTGATACGAGAAGAAAACTGGTGCTGTCGCCATACGCACTGGAAGTCAACGACTATGCATTTCGTCTTTGCCGCCCCGCGATGATTGAAGCTGCCGCCCTTTTCCAGGCCGATTTCGCAGCGTTACTCGAACAGACCATGGCGAACGGCCTCCTGATGCTCCGGCCCTCGATCTCAATCGAAACTCTGGTGCAACTGCTCTGCGACGGCGCTCGCGGAACCAATCAAAGCTTTTTTGCGCCGGAACCAGCGGAAATTGCTGCCCGCTATCGGGCGATGAGCCAAGCAATCCTTTATGGCTGCGCAGAGCCGGTCAAGCTGTAAACGGCTCATACAAGATCGACGCGACTAATTTCGGGCCTTGGTCTTGAACCGGCCAGAACCACAGCCTCTATTCTACGCTCAGCTAACCAATTGATTTTCACGCCGAAGGGATGGATGCAGCCGTCGGTCAAGCGTGGTGGTAAAACGGCAAGCTTGATGGGGCATTCTGAAAAGGCATTGAACGGCCAACCCGGCCGCAGAGACCACGGTGCGCGCGAAACAACGACATCTATCCCACTCTGGCGATGTGCGGACGAGATGCTGATCCCTTCGTCTTCGCAAACCGCCAAAGAAATTCTCATAAGCTAGCGCAGGCCTATTCCGCCTCTCCTGTGCCAACCTAAGACGTTGGCACAGTATGCTCCCACATGCTTGTCGCTAGAGTGAATGGCGACCATTCAACAATTTCATATCGGAGCGGCAATGCATCTGGCCGCCAGACCACACGTCGTGGTCGAAATCGCCAATAGCGTTCGGCGCCTTTGAAAGACAGATTTGATGTGTGATCGAAAAGGATCTCTGCGTCGCCCGTCATCTGCAGGAGCCCACCGGAAGCAAAATCCACAAATGTCAGACCGGCGATTTGGTTACGAGCGATGTTTCCAAGGGTGCTGAAGAAGCGGTTGCCAAGAAAGTCCGGTATCATCAACCAACCATCCGCGCCTACATGGACAAAGCCCGCCTGGCCGCCCCGGTGGGAAACGTCCACCCGACGCTTGCCACGCTCTTCGAAATACGATGCCACAAAGAACGTGTCAGCCTGCTCTACAAGTGCGCGTGCCGTGTCGTCGAGAGTGAAACCGATATGCGATGGAACGCTCGTTGGCTGCGCCGGCTCACGAACGAAATGGACGTCTCTAACCTGGATATACTTCGGACAATTGCCAAAGCTCTCATCGACCGTCAGATCAAACCCATCGGCGCGGCGGTAGAGCGTACCATTCAGCCTATTGCGCCGCCGCGTGCCAAGATCGATGCCAAGGAGCGCGACTTCCTTGCCATCCTCCATTCCCGCTTCGGCAGGATCGGCTGAATCTCTCACAAGATTGGCACGGAGCCGATACGGATCAACCGCGGAGAGAAAGCCCGGCTGCCCGGCACGCAGCGTCGCCCATGCGTCACCCTTTGCGTCGACTGCGCCGAGCACGACCATCGGCAAGAGCGGATAGAACTCGCGATGCTGATCGATCAGATGATCGCGGATGACCTTTGGCCCTATCTCTTTCATGCGACCCTCGACGCCAACCGATCGCTGCAAACGGACCTCACCGTCATGCCATGGCGATGGCAACGAAGGCCTCTCACCTGCCGCCAGCTCTGTCATGCTGCCAACCCCACCGGTGTCTTCTGGAATTCAACAAAGCCGGGCAGCGCCTCTACTCGTGCAAGCCAGGCGCGGATATGCGGATATGGCGCGAGATCGACATCCCCCTCCGGTGCGCGGGCCACATAGCTGTAAAGCGCGACGTCG
This sequence comes from Rhizobium sp. ASV8, assembly GCF_016429255.1. Lineage (GTDB taxonomy): Bacteria > Pseudomonadota > Alphaproteobacteria > Rhizobiales > Rhizobiaceae > Rhizobium. The sequence goes on along the minus strand of NZ_JAELUG010000170.1, from coordinate 4,625 downwards.
GCGATTGTCGGTCGATGGGTCGCCACCCAGTCGCAGCCATTCAAGGCATCCTCGATCAGCATCAGGATCGCATGGGCGCGCGGAACGACCTCCTCTGCGCGAAGCGGCGCATTGAAGACGTTGATCAGGCGTGCCATCGCCGGACCATAGGCAATTTGACCCGCAGCCACCGACAACCAGCGCTGAACGGCCGCACCGCCAACGGGATCCTCAGGCAACCAGTCCGTCCGTCGCATTTTTTTGGCCAGATAGACAAGAATGGCATTGGAGTCGGAGACGATCGTTCCATCGTCGTCGAGAACAGGCAACTGCCCAAAGGGATTGAGCGCCAGGAAATCCCGCTCCTTATGTGCCCTGACAAACAGATCGACCATCACGAGTTCATGCCGGACGCCAAGCAGTGACAGGAACAATCGGGCGCGATGCGAATGGCCGGAAAGTGGGTGGTAATAAAGTTTCATGCTTGCCTCCTAACGAATGATCGGCAGCATGATGACTATTAATGGATTTGACGATAAGCATTGAAATTGGCATGTAACCATTTCATTATCTGAAATAATGAGAACGAGGTGTTCGCTTGGACCGGTTACAGGCAATGCGTATTTTTGCGCAAGTCGTGGAGAGCGGCGGCTTTGCTCCCGCCGCCAAGCTGCTGCACATGAGCGCGCCATCGGTGACCCGCGCAGTCGCTCAGCTGGAAGAGAATATTGGAACCCGGCTGCTGGTGCGAACAACCCGCTCGATGAAGCTGACCTCGGCCGGTGAGGGATATGCGGCTGACTGCCGACGGATCCTGGCTGATATCAGCGAGGCGGAGGCCAATGCAGCCGGGAGCTACACCCAGCCGGCTGGTCAGTTGACGGTCACCGCACCCGTGCTCTTTGGGCGAATTCATGTCCTTCCAACTATTCTTGACTTCCTTCGCCTCTATCCGAGTATGCAGGTCAGGACCGTTTTTGTCGATCGTGTGACCAATCTCGTGGAGGAAGGCCTGGATGTCGCCGTGCGAATTGCGTCCCTGCCCGATTCCAGTCTGATCGCTCGGCGGGTGGGTTCGATCAGGCAGGTCCTTTGTGCATCTCCGGACTATTTTGCCGCTTTTGGCGAGCCGCAAACTCCCGAAGATCTGAGGCATCATAGATTCATCGGCCGCGACGGCCTGTTCGGTCGCGGAGAGTGGCAATTTGGCAGGGACGGCAATATCCGGGTTCCAATCAGGGCGCCGCTCGTCTGCAACACGAATGATACGGCGATCGCCGCCGCGATTGCCGGGTTCGGATTGTCTCGATTCCAATCCTACCAGGTGGCCGATGATATTAAGGCGGGCCGATTGAAGATCGTTTTGGCGCAGTACGAACGTGATCCGGTGCCGATCCATCTCGTGCATGGGGAGGGCCATATGGTTTCCGCGCGCGTCAGGGCCTTTATGGATTTCGCAGCCGCTCATTTGCAGAGGCAAGCGGGTGCCACCAATCCTCAGCAAGCAAACTTTTAAGGTCGGCTTGCTCTATCATCGTCGCGCAGGCTCCGTGGTTGACAAGCTCGATGGCTCCAACATGGTTCACGCCTTGCTCGACAAGGCTCTCCGAAATTCATGCAGAGGATCGCCGGCCAGCAGTCCGAAACAATGCCCTTGAACGGATACACACCTCCGACACCCAAGGATCACTTCGGGTAGCATAACGCCCTGTCATCGAACTTTCGCGCCAACACCCTGCTGCATCTCAATGGCCCGATTTTGATATCCTTCTACGCATTCTTCGGCGGTACGGCCTTCAATCATCACGCAGCCGGCCGGGCTTTTGTCCACCAGCGCCATATCCAGGCTGGCGAACTTGATAAGATAGAATTCATACGCTCCGCCGCCTGAGGCAAAGACAAATGGCACCGCCAAAATCGCCCGCGGGAGGCCATCCGCCAAACCCCAAATCAGTGATATGATGGCCAAGACTATCGCGATACCAAATGCGATTTCCGCCCAGCTATCGGTCCCTAGATAGAGCCCAATCGCCGCCGAAACGACTGCCAGAACAAAGGCTATAATTGGTGGAATGCCAGGCACAATGCCGGCGAAATCAAATGTCTGCGCTACCCATTCCAACAATTTACTGAGCATTCAAAAGGTCCCTCTATCGATCGGAACCTTAAAGCCAATAGTTGTGCGCCTTTCAATTCTTCAAGCGCGTTAGGGTTATCAATCGATTGGCGGATGGCCCAGCCTCAGTGCCGATCGTGACGGCGTCGAAGTCAGACAGCTGAGCCATGCCACCGGGCTTAACAGACCCCGCCATTGTTAAAAGATCTCGACTCGATGCCCACGGTCCCTTAAGCGGGTCAAGCAGCCCCCTCCGACGAGGCCCGCTTAGAGGGTTCTGCGCTTACGGCCAACCTCAGCAAGCTCGATCACGGTCGCCGTGGTGTCTTCCCTGCCCGGCGACGCGCCCTCAGTCATGACCCTGTTGCGACCGGCAGCCTTGGCAGCATAGAGCGCCTTGTCGGCGCGCGCGATCGGGGCTCGCAATTCCTGTTCTCCGAACTCGACCATGGCGACGCCGAAACTTGCTGTAATCTGCCGCTCTATTCCGATAGAACGCCAATCGTGCGCGGCAAAGCGCATCCTGATCGCCTGCGCGAGAACCCCGCCTTCAGCCAGCGTTATTCCGGGGACAAAAACCACGAACTCCTCACCACCGAAACGCGCGGCGACCGCCCCGCGCGGCATGTCGACCCGCAACTGATCAGCCAAGGCACAGATGACCTGGTCGCCTGCCTCATGGCCGACCTGGTCATTGACCTGTTTGAAGAGATCGATGTCCGTGACGATGACGGCGCCTTTTCGTCCCTCACCGGCAAGGCTTGCTGCCGCGACCTCATCGAATCCCCGCCTGTTGAGCAGACCGGTCAGCGGATCACGCGCAGCCACGTCGCGATAGCGCGCCAGGATTTCCACCATCATCGAGCCGAAAGCCGCCAGAGCAAATGTCAGGCTCAACAGGCCGGTGCTGAGCTGGCTGAAACGGGAATAGTCGGACTCCTGGAAACTCGACAGCTGATCGCTCGATTGCTCAACCAGGTTGAAGATCAGCACGACAGCCACCGTATCAATGACAACGAGGCCGGTAATGATGATCATTGCCCATTCCATCCAGCGGCGCGCGCGTGGTGCCACCATGATCAGCGGCACCCCGAGTAGCAGAGAGATGGAAATATCGACCAGCAGCAATTCCGCGTGAAGGCTCCCCAGTCCTATCACGATATAAAGATCGACAAGCAGACACAGCACTGCAAAGGCAAGCCGCTCGCGCATGTAAAGGGGCATGCGGAACGCGATAAGAAGCGCCTCGCCATAATAGTAGAAGGAAATGAAATAGAACACGTCGCCAATCAGGGCGGACGCTGTTTCCGGCAACGGAGCGATCGAAACAAGGAGCCCAAGCGCACCGAACAGGAACCCAAGCCCCCAAGCAAAGGCCGACGGCAACTGATAGCGCGACAGGATAAGGAAGACGATGCCGAACGTAGCCATCATCGCTGGCGTAATGAAAGCGAAACTATCGATCGATCCCATAATTCCTTCTCATGTGGGCCGCCAGTCACTCTTTTCGACGCTATGCGTGCGCCGTTAAAAAAGACTTGAAAATGCCTCGATTTCCGCGCGCGCATGCTAGATTTTGCCCCTTGTGTCGGATCGCGATTGGGGCTCGCCGGTCGGTTAACCGGGAATTGTCCCGGTTGGCGGCTTCGACGCGGGTGTGCGATCGGGATAGAGGCGATGGCGGTGTGCTATGCAGAAGCCTCGCTTCGATCTGCGCCAAAGCCGTCCGGGCTTGCGCGGCAGGCGTGATCGAGCCAGTCGGAAAAGGCGCGCACTTTCTGGCGGGCTTCGGCGCGCGCCGGCCAGAGCGCGTAATAGCCATAACCGCTGTCGATGATCCGCTCGAATGGAGCAACCAGTTCGCCGCTTTCCAGATCCTGCCTCGAAAAGGCGAGATCGCCCATCGTCACGCCGTAGCCACTTGCAGCAGCGGTCATTGCGAAATCCTGCGTGTCGAAGACCTGATGGCGCGAGGCCTGAAAGGAATAGGCCCCTTCTGCCTGCAGCCAGAGTGTCCAGTCGCTATGACGCGGATTGGAATGCAGTAGAACGCAGTTCTGCAGGTTGTGGACCTCAGGCGGATCGCCGAGTTTCGATAGAAATTGCGGCGAGCACATCGGCGTCAACTGCTCCCGCAGAAGCGGCAGCACATCCATACCGGGCCAATGGCCATTGCCGTAGGTGATCAGCATGTCGATATCGCCGACGGAAAAGGTCGGCCTCAGGAACCAGGCGGTATCAATATTGATATTCAGGTCTTCATGATGGCTATGAAGGTCAGACAGACGCGGCAGGAACCATTTGCGCGCGAAGGTCGGCGGCATGCGGATGGTCAGCGACCGCACCCTCGTTCGCGTCGCCTCGAACGAGGTCTTGAGCGACGCCAGCAATCCGTCGACGATCGGGATAAGCGCCATGCCGCGCTCCGTCAGCGCCACCTTGCGCGTGTGGCGCTCGAACAGGCTGCAGCCGAAATAGTGCTCGAGCTGCTGCACCTGCCGGCTGATCGCGCTCTGGCTGAGGTTGAGTT
>NZ_JAELUG010001533.1 GCF_016429255.1 Rhizobium sp. ASV8 | reverse complement strand
CCCCCCCCCCCCCCCCCCCCCCCCCCCCCCCCCCCCCCCCCCCCCCCCCCCCCCCCCCCCCCCCCCCCCCCCCCCCCCCCCCCCCCCCCCCCCCCCCCCCCGTTTTTCAAGCAGAAGACGGCATACGCGATTTAATAGACCGTCTCGTGGGCTCGGAGATGTGTATAAGAGACAGGCCTTATGATTGTTGCGATCGAACAGCACGAGATCGCCATCAGTGACGAGCGCTGAGAGCGCGACTTTGTTGGACGTGGAGGTGCCGTTCAGAACGAAGTAGGTTTTCTCGGCGCCAAAAATCTTG
>NZ_JAELUG010001532.1 GCF_016429255.1 Rhizobium sp. ASV8 | reverse complement strand
CCCCCCCCCCCCCCCCCCCCCCCCCCCCCCCCCCCCCCCCCCCCCCCCCCCCCCCCCCCCCCCCCCCCCCCCCCCCCCCCCCCCCCCCCCCCCCCCCCCCCCCTTTTCACGCCCAAGACGGCATACGCGATTTAATAGACCGTCTCGTGGGCTCGGAGATGTGTATAAGAGACAGGCATAGGCGAACGTGATGTGGAAAGGGTAGCTTTCGTGGTCGGTATGGCGATAACCGAGAAGATCCGCCAGCGCATTGCGCCAGGCGCGCATCGTTCTGCGGTCCGCCTCCGTTGCCCCATCGACC
>NZ_JAELUG010001531.1 GCF_016429255.1 Rhizobium sp. ASV8 | reverse complement strand
CAGCACGGAACCCTGCGCCTGCCTCTCGAACAGCCGGAAGCCGAACAATTCCTCCAGATTGGCGATTTGCAACGAGAGCTGCGGCTGCCCTAGCCGCAAGCGGCGGGCGGCGCGATTGATGCTGCCCCTGTCTCTTATACACATCTGACGCTGCCGACGACGTGTCGTGGGGGGGGGTGGGGGGGGGGGGGGGGGGGGTGGGGGGGGGGGGGGGGGGGGGGGGGGGGGGGGGGGGGGGGGGGGGGGGGGGGGGGGGGGGGGGGGGGGGGGGGGGGGGGGGGGGGGGGGGGGGGGGGGGGGG
>NZ_JAELUG010001530.1 GCF_016429255.1 Rhizobium sp. ASV8 | reverse complement strand
GCCAAGGGCGAGGCGCCGAACCTGGGCGTCAAGATCTCCTTCGGTGACGGCACCACCTATGATCATGACGGTGTCGTCGACTTCACCTCCTCCACGATCGACGTGTCGACGGGGACGCTGCAGGCTCTGTCTCTTATACACATCTCCGAGCCCACGAGACGGTCTATTAAATCGCGTATGCCGGCTTCGGCGTGAAAAAGGGGGGGGGGGGGGGGGGGGGGGGGGGGGGGGGGGGGGGGGGGGGGGGGGGGGGGGGGGGGGGGGGGGGGGGGGGGGGGGGGGGGGGGGGGGGGGGGGGGGG
>NZ_JAELUG010001529.1 GCF_016429255.1 Rhizobium sp. ASV8 | reverse complement strand
GGCATGATGATCTTCAATGTCGTCATCATGACGTTGTTTGCACTTACCGCCGCCAACCCCGTCATGCTGTGCATCTGCGTCTTCCTGATCGGCTGTGGTTTTGCCGCCTGCCCCGCAGTGCAGACCCTGTCTCTTATACACATCTCCGAGCCCACGAGACGGTCTATTAAATCGCGTATGCCGTCTTATGCGTGAAAAAGGGGGGGGGGGGGGGGGGGGGGGGGGGGGGGGGGGGGGGGGGGGGGGGGGGGGGGGGGGGGGGGGGGGGGGGGGGGGGGGGGGGGGGGGGGGGGGGGGGGGG
>NZ_JAELUG010001528.1 GCF_016429255.1 Rhizobium sp. ASV8 | reverse complement strand
CCCCCCCCCCCCCCCCCCCCCCCCCCCCCCCCCCCCCCCCCCCCCCCCCCCCCCCCCCCCCCCCCCCCCCCCCCCCCCCCCCCCCCCCCCCCCCCCCCCCCCTTTTTCACGCCGAAGCCGGCATACGAGATTTAATAGACCGTCTCGTGGGCTCGGAGATGTGTATAAGAGACAGTCCGAATGCATTCCTGACGCCGATTATCGTCCGAACCTGCAATCAATCGGCCAAACCTGTGCGAACTGCAGTGTGCCAGTCGCTAGCGTTGCCGGCAGACGAACAGGAGAAGAGACGATGCATGTC
>NZ_JAELUG010001527.1 GCF_016429255.1 Rhizobium sp. ASV8 | reverse complement strand
CCCCCCCCCCCCCCCCCCCCCCCCCCCCCCCCCCCCCCCCCCCCCCCCCCCCCCCCCCCCCCCCCCCCCCCCCCCCCCCCCCCCCCCCCCCCCCCCCCCCCCCTTTTCACGCAGAAGCCGGCATACGCGATTTAATAGACCGTCTCGTGGGCTCGGAGATGTGTATAAGAGACAGGTTCCAGGGAGTTTCGATGGCTATTTTTTCAAACTCCCCAGCGGCTTGCGCGAATAACGCCTGAAGCCGGCGCGTCTCCAACGCGGCAGAACCCGATGAACTGGTGCTAACCTTCTCATCGATCGC
>NZ_JAELUG010001526.1 GCF_016429255.1 Rhizobium sp. ASV8 | reverse complement strand
CCCCCCCCCCCCCCCCCCCCCCCCCCCCCCCCCCCCCCCCCCCCCCCCCCCCCCCCCCCCCCCCCCCCCCCCCCCCCCCCCCCCCCCCCCCCCCCCCCCCCCTTTTTCAAGCACACGACGGCATACGCGATTTAATAGACCGTCTCGTGGGCTCGGAGATGTGTATAAGAGACAGGTCCAGGCGTTGGAGACGCCCGGAAACTGCAGGGCAGCATCCATCTCCTGCTTCAGACTGTCGATGGTGACGCCCGATCGCCAATCGGATTTCGGTTTCAGGGTAATAATGGTCTCGAACATCTCG
>NZ_JAELUG010001525.1 GCF_016429255.1 Rhizobium sp. ASV8 | reverse complement strand
CCCCCCCCCCCCCCCCCCCCCCCCCCCCCCCCCCCCCCCCCCCCCCCCCCCCCCCCCCCCCCCCCCCCCCCCCCCCCCCCCCCCCCCCCCCCCCCCCCCCCTTTTTTCAAGCAGAAGACGGAATACGCGATTTAATAGACCGTCTCGTGGGCTCGGAGATGTGTATAAGAGACAGACCCAGTGGTGACCGGCTCGGATTGCAACCGTGAATAAACTATGCGTAGCTCCAGGTCAAAGATAGCGATTTAGGCTGCTGATCGTCCTGTCACACCCAATTGATAGGTTTGGGCCAGACATGATG
>NZ_JAELUG010001524.1 GCF_016429255.1 Rhizobium sp. ASV8 | reverse complement strand
CCCCCCCCCCCCCCCCCCCCCCCCCCCCCCCCCCCCCCCCCCCCCCCCCCCCCCCCCCCCCCCCCCCCCCCCCCCCCCCCCCCCCCCCCCCCCCCCCCCCCCTTTTTCAAGCCCAAGACGGCATACGCGATTTAATAGACCGTCTCGTGGGCTCGGAGATGTGTATAAGAGACAGACCCTGCTACGACTGATCGGTGGATTCGAGGCGCCGACGACGGGAGAGATCCGCATAGGCGACATCGATGCCGCCTCGCTGCCCCCGCAAAAGCGGCCCGTGAACACGGTGTTTCAGAGCTACGCG
>NZ_JAELUG010000016.1 GCF_016429255.1 Rhizobium sp. ASV8 | reverse complement strand
GCCAACGTATCGGAATCTTTTTCGTCCCGGTGCGCGCCGGCTGGACGTGGGTCATTCTGCGCCTTGATATCGTTCTGTGCCAATCGTTCCGCATCGCGAACCGACATGCCCTTGGAAACGATCGTGCGCGCCAAACCGGAAGGATCCGAGGTGGATACCAGGGCGCGAGCGTGGCCAGCCGAAAGGCTACCGGCGGCCAGCATATCGCGCACGGGATCGGGCAGCTTCAACAGGCGAAGAGAATTCGCGACATGGCTACGGCTCTTGCCAATGATTTCACCGAGATCATTCTGCGTATAGCCATGCTCCGCGATCAGTTGCTCATATCCAAGCGCCTCTTCCAGCGGATTGAGATCGGCACGCTGAACGTTCTCGACAATGGCGATTTCCAGGGCCGTCTTGTCATCCACATCGCGAACGATGACGGGAATCTCTATGAGACCAGCCAATTGTGCTGCGCGCCAGCGCCTTTCGCCGGCGATAATCTCATAACGATCCGCCGAAACCGTACGCGCCACAACCGGCTGGACGATACCGTGCTGCCGTATGGAGCTGGCAAGATCATGCAGTTCCGTCTCATCGAAATAACGGCGAGGATTGCGAGGATTGCGCGAGATGAATTCGATCGGCACCAGACGATCCGGATTTACCGAAGGCTTTCCAGCCTCGACCGGCGTAGGCTGATCCATCTCACCGATGAGAGCCGCCAAGCCGCGCCCAAGGCGCCGTTTCGAAAGATCATCATTCATCGCCGATACTCACTCTGTAACAAAAATATATCAGGCTGCAGCCTTACGCTGCCGCTCCCGCTGGATCACTTCCGAAGCCAGTTGCAAATAAGCCTGGCTGCCTGCGCACTTCAGATCATACAGGATCGCAGGTTTGCCGTAGGAAGGCGCTTCGGACACGCGTACGTTGCGCGGAATCAACGTATGGTAGACTTTTTCGCCCAGATGCGTGCGAACGTCACTCACAACCTGTTGTGCAAGATTGTTTCGCGAATCAAACATCGTCAACACGATACCTTGAATATCGAGCGAGGGATTGACCGTGCGGCGCACCTGATCGACTGTTTCGAGCAGCTGGCTAAGGCCTTCCAACGCAAAGAATTCGCATTGCAACGGCACGAGAACCGAATGAGCTGCCGCCATGGCATTCATAGTTAACAAATTGAACGAAGGCGGGCAATCGACCAGGATATAGGAAAAGGAGAGGGCATCCGGGCTATTGAGCGCGCGCCGAAGCCGGAAAACTCTATCTGGCTGCTGTGCAATCTCCATCTCGACGCCCAACAGATCCATCGTCGATGGCACGATGAAGAGATTGGGAACCGCAGTTTCTAGAACAGTCTCAAGAATCGTATGCGTGCCGGCCAAAAGGTCGTAAGAGGATTGCTTACGATCACGTCTCTCGATACCCAATCCAGTGCTGGCATTGCCCTGCGGATCGAGATCGACGATCAGCACACGCTCGCCGATCGCAGCCAGCGCCGTCGCCAAGTTGATCGCGGTCGTCGTCTTGCCGACGCCACCCTTTTGATTTGCGATGGTAATAATCCGGTTTCGCTCGCCGATCATGTCACGCACATCCAATTTCGGTTAAATCAGGCGCCGAATACGACTTAACTCCAGAATGACAGAATCTCGCTCGACGACACTTGGATATTTTAACAGATCGAATTCCCAACGACCACGGGCTTTCTGGAGCTCTCGCTCATAATCCCGGCCTTTATGCAGCACAAGATGCAAATTTTCATTGCGCGCCAACCAAGGCGCTGAATAGTCGAGAAGCAGATCCAGCTCCGCCAGCGCTCGTGCCGAAATCGTGTCGCAATGCTGTATGATGGCGGGGGCTTCCTCGATTCGGATCGCATGAACCGCACCGCGTGCCTCGCACTCACGCAAACAAACCCGCAAGAAAGCCGCCTTTTTGTGATTGCTTTCTACCAAATCGACGTGTCCGGCACCTTGTTCCGCCAGCAGAATCGCCGTTATTACACCTGGAAAGCCGCCGCCGCTACCCAGGTCGACCCAGCGGTTCGCATGCGGGTAAAGCTGAAATATCTGTGCGCTATCGGCAATGTGGCGGCTCCAAAGATCGCCAATTGTCGACGGCGCCACGAGATTGATCGTCTTGGCCCATTTCTGGAACAGCTCCGCAAAATGCAGCAACCGACCCTGTGTTTCACGTGAAACACGCACACCGTTCAATTCCATAGGATGGACTCTCAAACCTTGCAATACTAAGAAACGAGCTTCTGCTCTTCCGCCGTTCCCACCTTCCGAAGATGAGCAAGAAGCAGCGAAATAGCCGCTGGCGTCATTCCATCAATCCGCGAAGCCTGCGCGATATTCTTCGGGCGCACCGCTGTCAGCTTCTGCTTCAGCTCGTTGGACAATCCCGAGAGAAGGGTGAAATCAAACTCCGCGGGAACCGCGCGCTCTTCCTCTCTTCTAGCTTGGACGATATCCGCAGTCTGGCGATCCATATAAACGGCGTAGGCGGCTTCGATCTCGATGGCCTCGGCAATACCTCGTTCCAGAGAGTTCAACTCGGGCCAGAGTTTGGAAAGGGCCGCAACTGATTGACCGGGATGCGACAGCAACTCGTAGGCCGACCGCCTTTGCCCATCCTTGTTGAGATGCAATCCGGCCTTTTCCGCCTCGTTCGGTGTAATCGTCAGTTCCTTCAATTGAACTCTAGTACGCTCCAGCGCCTGCATGTAGCCGCTAAAGCGCGACGCGCGCGCGGTTCCGACGCTCCCGATAGCAAGTCCAATTGGCGTCAGGCGCACGTCGGCATTATCCGCGCGCAGCGACAGCCGATACTCCGCCCGCGAGGTAAACATCCGATAGGGTTCGGCGACGCCGCGCGACGTTAGATCGTCGATCATCACTCCAATATAGGACTCGGTGCGACTGAATTCGACGGCCTTACCTCCCGCCGCCAATCGCGCCGCATTCAGACCGGCAACGAGACCCTGTGCACCGGCTTCTTCATAACCAGTTGTGCCATTGATCTGACCAGCCAGGAAAAGACCAGGGATTTTCTCGACCTCCAAAGACAATTTCAACTCGCGCGGGTCAACATGATCGTACTCAATAGCGTAGCCGCATTGCAGAATGCGGACTCGTTCCAGACCCGGAATAGTTCGGATGAAAGCGTCCTGGACCTCCTCGGGAAGGGAGGTGGAAATACCGTTGGGATAGACCGTCGTGTCATCCAGTCCCTCCGGTTCGAGAAAAATCTGATGGCCGTCGCGCTCACCAAACTTGACTATCTTGTCCTCAATCGAGGGGCAGTAGCGCGGGCCAACTCCCTCGATCTGGCCGGAGTACATCGCCGAGCGCCTCAGATTCTCCGCAATGATCTTGTGGGTTTCCGGCGTCGTGCGCGTCACCCCGCATTCAATCTGCGGATTCACGATCGAATCCGTCATGAAAGAGAAAGGCGTCGGATCTTCATCGGCGCCCTGGCGGCCGACGGATTCCCAGTCGATTGTCGCGCCGTCAAGGCGAGCTGGAGTTCCTGTTTTCAAGCGGCCGAGCGCTAAACCATAGCGCAACAATGTCGCTGAAAGCCCGACTGAAGGCTCTTCGCCGACGCGGCCGGCCGGAATTTTCTTGTCACCGATGTGGATAAGACCGCGGAGAAACGTGCCCGTCGTCAACACAACAGCACCACACCGGATCGCCCTTCCGTCCTTGAGCACAACGGCGGAGACCCGACCATGCTCGATCGTCAAATCAAACGCATCGCCTTCAATCACCTCGAGGTCTGCTGTCGCATCGATTTCCGCCTGCATGGCTAATCGATAAAGCTTGCGGTCAGCCTGCGTCCGCGGCCCTCGAACTGCTGGCCCCTTCTTACGGTTAAGCATCCGAAACTGGATGCCGCCGGCATCGGCAATACGACCCATGAGCCCGTCAAGCGCATCGATTTCGCGGACAAGATGCCCCTTGCCAAGACCACCAATGGCAGGATTGCACGACATGACGCCAATGGTGGCGCGCTTATGTGTAATGAGCGCCGTGCGCGCACCCAGGCGCGCGGATGCAGCAGCGGCTTCCGTGCCTGCGTGGCCGCCGCCAACAACAACCACATCATAAATATTGTCGCGCATAATCACGATCCTCGATGAAGCCGTCTGTTTGGCACATCAATCTATGGAGTCAAGAAGGTTTCACGTGAAACGCTCCAGAGAGCTTTCTATCGGTACGTTTCACGTGAATCATTTGCCAATGCAAAATTCGGAGAAGATCACATCAAGCAGATCCTCGACATCGACACGGCCCGTTATTCGGCCGAGGCTGTTCGCACTTTGCCGGAGGTATTCCGCTCTGATATCGAGGCCCTGGTTATCTGATCGGATTGCAGCACTCAATGCATCCAGACTTTGGGTCAGCAGCATACGGTGGCGCAACCGGCTGGGAAGAGCAAGCGAGAGCGACGAGGAACGATCCCGCAGATCGCTGACAAGAAGCTGGTGTAACGCCGCCAACCCGGCGCCTGAAGTCGATGAGATCAGCAGATCGTATTGACCATCAGCTCCCCTCGGAAGGTCGGCTTTCGTACCCAACTTGATAACTTTGCCGTTGAACCCAGGAAATTCGGCTTGAGCCGGTTGCCCAATTTCCGCCAGCGAGAGAACTAGGTCCGCATCCGCGACTGTCCTGAGCGCGCGTCGAATACCCTCTTTCTCGACGATTTCATCCGTCTCGCGCAGGCCGGCGGTGTCGTAGAGCCTTACCGCATATCCCTCAATATTCAGATCTACATGCAGGACGTCTCGGGTCGTGCCGGCGATGTCAGTAACGATCGCCACCTCGCGCTTTGCCAGCGCATTTATCAGGCTGGATTTGCCTGCATTTGGCGGACCGGCGATAACGACCCGCAATCCATCTCTTACAATCTCACCAAAGTCGGCCCCGGCCAAATGTTCGGACACTTCGGAACGGAGGCGTTCCATGTCACTCCAGACCATATCGGAAACGGACCCTGGCACATCGTCTTCATCGGCAAAGTCGAGCTCGGCTTCAATAAGGGCGCGTGCGCGCGTCAGCCTTTCGGCCCAACCCTCATAGATATGCGAAAGGCCACCCGCCGCATGTTCCATGGCGAGACGTCGCTGCATTTCCGTTTCCGCACTGATGAGATCGGCGAGACCCTCGACCTCGACAAGGTCCATCTTGCCATTTTCCAGCGCGCGTCTTGAAAACTCGCCGTGCTCCGCCAGGCGACAGCCATCGAATGTTGCGAGTTCTGCTAGAAGCGCGGCGACGACTGCCTTGCCGCCATGAACGTGAATTTCCGCGCAATCTTCCCCTGTGAAAGAGGCGGGACCGGGAAAAGTCAAAACAAGGCCTCGATCCAGAGCAAGACCGTTACGAGTCCGAATCGTTTTTAGCGTCGCATGACGAGCTGCCGGGACAGATCCTGCAAGCGATTTGACCACATGCATCGTTTCGCTGCCGCTGATGCGAATGACAGCAACACCGGCAGGTAGGCCGCCGCTGGAAAGAGCGTAGATCGTCTGGTTGGCTGCATTCATAAATTTGATCCGGTTCCGAATCGATTCTGTCAGGGTACTTGATAGTCAGTTCACGCAAACTCTAAAGGGCCGCCATCATCCGGATTTGCATCTCGCACTTTGGATCCCAGATACCGCACCTGCCGGTAGATCTGGCAGTTAAACAAGTTGCGTGACAAGCCTCAAACGGAATTCGGGCCGCACAAGGCGACCCGATCCTATCATTCCACAGCCTCTTCAAAAGAGGCTACCGTAAATTGACGAGCGATTACGTGTTCATCGAGTCGAAGAAATCCGGATTGTTCTTCGTCTGCTTGAGCTTGTCGATGAGGAATTCGATCGCATCGGTGGTGCCCATCGGTGCAAGGATACGGCGAAGAACGAAGATCTTCTGCAGGTCCTGGCGCGGCACCAGCAGGTCTTCCTTACGAGTGCCGGACTTGAGGATGTCCATGGCCGGGAAGATACGCTTGTCGGCAACCTTGCGGTCGAGCACGATTTCCGAGTTACCGGTGCCCTTGAATTCTTCGAAGATAACTTCATCCATGCGGCTACCGGTATCGATCAGCGCGGTCGCGATGATCGTCAGCGAGCCGCCCTCTTCGATGTTACGGGCGGCACCGAAGAAGCGCTTCGGGCGCTGCAGCGCGTTGGCGTCTACACCACCGGTCAGAACCTTGCCGGAAGAGGGGACGACGGTGTTGTAGGCGCGGCCGAGGCGGGTAATGGAGTCGAGCAGGATGACCACATCGCGGCCGTGTTCCACGAGGCGCTTTGCCTTTTCGATGACCATTTCAGCCACCTGCACGTGGCGAACCGCCGGCTCGTCGAAGGTCGAGGAGATGACTTCGCCGCGCACGGAGCGCTGCATGTCGGTCACTTCTTCCGGACGTTCGTCGATGAGGAGAACGATCAGATAGCAATCGGGATGATTGGCGGTGATGGAGTGGGCGATGTTCTGCAGAAGAACGGTCTTACCGGTGCGGGGCGGAGCGACGATCAGGCCGCGCTGGCCCTTGCCGAGCGGCGCCACCAGATCGATGACGCGAGGAGAGAGATCCTTCGACGTGGGAACATCGAGTTCCATACGGAAACGCTCGTTCGGATAAAGCGGCGTCAGATTGTCGAAGTGAACCTTGTGACGGATCTTTTCCGGATCGTCGAAATTGATGGTGTTGACCTTGAGGAGAGCGAAATAGCGCTCGCCTTCCTTCGGTCCGCGGATCGGTCCCTCGACCGTGTCGCCGGTCTTCAGCGAGAAGCGGCGGATCTGGGAGGGAGAGATGTAGATATCGTCGGGGCCGGGAAGGTAGTTCGCGTTGGCGGAGCGAAGGAAACCGAAGCCGTCCTGCAGAACTTCGACGACGCCCTCGCCGATGATTTCCACGTCCTGGCTCGCAAGCACCTTGAGGATCGCAAACATCAATTCCTGCTTGCGCATCGTGCTGGCATTTTCGACCTCGAGCGATTCGGCAAAGGCCAGGAGATCAGTCGGGGATTTATTTTTCAGTTCCTGAAGCTTCATTTCAGCCATGAAGGGAATTACTCATTTTTTTGAAGGGGAAAGGCAATGTTGCTCGTATTCAGAACCGCGATAGGGGCGCTCGCGGGCGACAGAATGGATACATGCCACGAAGAGAAGATGGCGGGAAAATAGCGACTCACTTTCCGAACCGCAAGGGGGGACGGTGAAATGAAGGAAATTTAACGTCCCCGCCAAAAATGAGCGAATCTCACGCGAATGGCTTTACCACCGCGAGAATAACGATGACGATCATCAGAAGCGTCGGCGCCTCGTTCATCATGCGCCAATAGCGGGCCGAGTGCTTGTTTTCATCGCGGGCGAAAGTGCGCACGGCACGGCTGAAGAAGCCGTGAAGGCCGGACATGATAACGACAAGCCCGATCTTGGCGTGTAGCCAGCCACCCTGGAAATCATAGACCGACCAGGCAAGATAGAGCCCGAAGATCCAAGTCAGGATCATCGCCGGCGTTATGATGTAACGCAACAAGCGCTTTTCCATCACCTTGAACGTCTCGGATTGTTGCGAACCTGGCTCCGCATCGGTGTGATACACAAAGAGGCGAGGCAGATAGAGCATCCCCGCCATCCATGAAATGACGGCGATGATGTGGAGAGCCTTGATCCAGAGATAGAGATCGACGGGATGCCAAGCGAACAGACCGATCGCCAGAACAGCAAAAATCAGGATCATGAAATAGGCGCGCGTGCCTGCTTTTCTGCCAGGCGCTTCGTCCGTCTGCTTTTCCATCGCCATCAGCCTCTCCATCCGCGCACGCGCTCGACAAGCGCAGAAACATGGGCCGGGTCGGCCTGCGGCGTGATCCCGTGCCCAAGATTGAAAATCAGCGGCCCGTTCCCGAGATGCTGCAGGATGTCGTCGATCCCTTCCTCAAGAGCCCTTCCGCCGGCGACGACGCGCATCGGATCGAGATTGCCCTGCACGGGGCCTTCCTGCTGCAGCTCCCGGGCAAAAGCCAGGGGCACAGACCAGTCGAGGCCGATCGCGTCGGCACCGGTCTTCTGCCGGTAGGTTTTCAGCTGGTAGCCCACGCCCTTGGCGAAGGCGATGATCCGAGCCTGCGGTCGCTGCGCCCTGACGGACGCAATCATTCTGGCAACCGGCTTTACGGCGAAAGCTTCGAATTCCTTCTCCCCAAGCACACCTGCCCAGGAATCGAAAATCTGCACTGCGTCGGCACCAGCGTCGATCTGCGCCACGAGATAAGAGGCGGAAATATCTGCAAGCAGCATCAGCAGATGCTCAAAGGCTTTTGGATGGCGATAGGCGAAGAGACGGGCGGGAGCCTGATCCGGCGTGCCATGACCGGCGATCATATAGGTCGCAACGGTCCAGGGAGCGCCACAGAAGCCAAGCAGCGTCGTTTCCGTGGGCAGGTCCTGCCGCAACCGTCGGACCGTCTCCATGACCGGCGCAAGATGCGCAATGACCCCTTCGGGTTTCAAAGCCATGATCCCGGCTTCGTCGATCGGATCCATCTCCGGCCCATGCCCCTCGGTAAACCGGACGTTTCGTTTCAGCGCATCCGGGATCACCAGGATATCGGAGAAAAGGATAGCTGCATCGAAACCATAGCGACGGATTGGCTGCAGCGTCACCTCCACCGCATGATCGGGCGAATAACAGAGATCGAGAAAGCTTCCGGCCTTGGCGCGTGTCTCGCGATATTCCGGCAAATAGCGTCCTGCCTGGCGCATCAGCCAGAGGGGGGGAGGGGAAAGCGTTTCTCCGCTCAGCACCCGCAAGATCTTCCGGCGTTCATCGGTCAAAGACGTCGTCCTATATAAAATCAAAGATATATCTAAGGTTTCTATTTCTTAGAGTCGGTGACTATCAAGGATTAAAGTTCATCCAGTACCTGTCCAATTTGTCGCGGCTCAGGCGCAAATTTGCAAACAAATCGGCTTACTGACTGGATATGTGGAAAGAAGAACGGATTTTTCAATTTTTTGAATGGGTTGCCGCAGATTCCGTTTTGAGCCTGCCTGGGGATAAGCTGGGGGATGGTCAGGCACAACTCAACTTGTCCACATTGCCCACAAGCGCCGCGAAGACGTCTCCGCCGAAACGCCAAATGTGGAAAACTCGGCGGTTTTCCACTTGCCCTGGATAGGCCGGTTCCCGTACCTCTCTTTTGTCCCGAGATATCAACAGGTGATGGAAAGTAGCGTGGAAAACCGAACAAGCTTCTTTCATCTGCACCTGATTTCTGACTCAACCGGAGAGACTCTCATCTCGGCCGGGCGTGCCGCTTCCGTGCAATTCCATGCCACACAGCCGATCGAGCACGTCTATCCGCTGATTCGGAATCGCAAGCAGCTTCTGCCGGTTCTGGAGGCAATCGATCACAGCCCCGGCATTGTCCTCTATACGATCGTCGATCGCGAGCTTGCCGATTTCATCGACGAGCGGTGCCGCGAAATGGGCGTGCCCTGTGTCAATGTGCTCGAGCCGGTCATGAATGTCTTCCAGACCTATCTCGGCACGGCATCGCGCCGCCGGGTCGGTGCGCAGCATGTGATGAATGCCGATTACTTTGCCCGCATCGAAGCGCTGAACTTCACGATGGATCATGACGACGGGCAGATGCCTGATGATTATGACGATGCCGATGTCGTCATCATCGGTATCAGCCGCACGTCGAAAACACCGACCAGCATCTATCTGGCGAACCGCGGCATCAAGACCGCCAATATTCCGATCGTTCATGGTGTGCCCTTGCCAGAAAGCCTGGCCAGGGCAACGAAACCGTTGATCGTCGGCCTGGTGGCGACGACCGACCGGATATCGCAGGTGCGCGAAAATCGTATCCTCGGCACGACGCCAGGCTTCGATCGTGGCGACTACACCGATCGCGCCGCCATCTCGGAAGAGCTGAAATATGCCCGCTCGCTGTGCGCGCGGCACAATTGGCCGATCATCGACGTCACCCGCCGCTCGATTGAAGAGACCGCCGCCGCGATTGTTGCCCTGCGTCCCAAGCTGCGTTAGAGCGCCGTGATTCCGAAAGGAAGCACAAAGGTCGCTCTAACTTTTTGAATCCACGCATCAGGCTTTCCGAAAATAGATTCCGATTTTCGGGCCGATGCTGTAAGCGCTCGATATCAACATATTCAGAGGCAACAGTCATGACCGTGCCCCTTATCCTCGCATCATCAAGCCCGTTTCGTCGGATGCTGATGGAAAATGCGGGACTTCATTTTCAGGCCATCGCCGCTGATATCGACGAGCGCGCCATAGAGGCGCCGCTGGAGCAAAACGGCGCCAGCCCCGATGCCGTGGCTCTGGTCCTGGCCAAGGCGAAGGCGAAAGAGGTGAGCGATCGCTTTCCGGGATCGCTCATCATCGGCTCGGATCAGACCATGTCGCTCGGTAGCCAGGTCTTCCACAAGCCGAAGACCATGACCGATGCTGAAAACCATTTGAAGACGCTGTCGGGCGAGACCCACCGGCTGAATAGTGCCATCGCGCTTGCCCGCAACGGCGATATCATCTGGGAGCATGTATCGCATGCCGAGCTGACCATGCGGAATCTCTCGGCAGACTTCATTCACCGGCATCTGAACCGTGTCGGGGAAAAGGCATTGTCGAGCGTCGGCGCGTATCAACTCGAAGGCGAGGGCATCCAGCTCTTCTCCAAAATCGACGGTGACTATTTTACGATCGTCGGACTGCCGATGCTGCCGCTTCTGGAAAAACTGCGCGAGTTGGGGACAATCGATGGATGATTCACGTGAAACACACGGCGTAAACGCTTTCGTAACGGGTTATCCGGTCAAGCACTCACGCTCGCCTCTGATCCACGGCTACTGGTTGCGTCAGCTCGGACTTGCCGGCAACTATCGTGCTCACGAAGTTTCCGTTGAAGACTTTTCCTCTTTCATCGCCGCCTTGAAAGACGGTACGAGCGGCTTCGTCGGTGGCAACGTCACGATCCCTCATAAGGAAGCGGCATTCAAACTGGCCGATCGGCCGGATGAACTGTCCAGCGAACTTGGTGCATCCAACACCCTGTGGCTCGAAAATGGTTTGCTCCACGCGACGAATACGGATGGCCGCGGTTTCACGGCAAACCTCGATGAGCGCCATCCTGGCTGGGATAGCAGCGATCGAGCCGTCATCCTCGGAGCAGGGGGAGCGAGCCGCGCCATCATCCAGGCCGTGCGCGATCGCGGCTTCAAGGAAATCCATGTGGTCAACCGCACGGTCGAACGGGCGAGGGAATTGGCAGACCGCTTCGGCGAACGCGTTCATGCCCATCCGATGGCAGCGCTCGGCGAGGTCATGCAGGGCGCCGGCCTGTTCATCAACACGACCTCGCTCGGCATGGATGGCGAAGCGGCACCTCGGATCGACTTCACCCCCCTTGTCCACGGCGCCGTCGTTACCGACATTGTATATGTGCCGTTGAAAACGCCGCTTCTGGTGCAGGCTGAAGAACAGGGTTTTGCCATTGTTGATGGTCTCGGCATGCTGTTGCACCAAGCAGTGCCCGGCTTCGAAAAGTGGTTCGGAAAGCGGCCGATGGTCGACGAAACATTGCGGGCTTTGATCATCGCCGACATGGAAAAGCATTGATGTTGAGGATCGGGCTGACAGGATCGATCGGTATGGGAAAATCCACCTCGGCGAAACTCTTTGCCGAGGCAGGAATCCCAGTGAACGATTCCGATGCGGTCGTGCACGATCTCTATAGTGGCGAAGCCGTTCCGCTGGTCGAGGCCGCCTTTCCGGGCTCCACCGGTAGCGGCAAGGTTGATCGGCGGGAGCTTAGTCGGAAGCTCGCGGGCGATCCCTCCGGTTTCAAGCGGCTCGAAGCCATCGTTCATCCGCTCGTGCGCCAGCGGGAAAACCAGTTTCTGGAGCAGCATCGTCAAGCCGGCGCCGATATGGTGGTGCTGGATATCCCGCTGCTGTTCGAGACAGGTGCCGACCAAAGGCTGGACAAGATCGTCGTCGTCAGCTGCGATCCACAGATTCAGCGGGAAAGAGTGCTTGCCCGGCCGGGTATGACAGAGGAAAAATTCAATATGATTCTCTCCCGCCAGATGCCGGATGCGGAAAAGCGGGCGCGGGCCGACTACGTCATCGACACCGGTGGAAGCATCGACGCGGCACGCGGGCAGGTGAAGGAAATCATTGCGGATCTGCGGCGTAAGCAGCAGGGCGGAAACTAGGAAGGCGGAGCCTCGACATGCGCGAAATCATTTTCGATACGGAAACCACGGGCCTCGACAACAGGGCGGACCGTATCATCGAAATCGGCGGGATCGAGCTGATCAACCACTTCCCGACCGGCAAGACACTACACCTCTTTATCAATCCGGGCGACCGCAAGGTGCATCCGGACGCTCTGGCCGTCCATGGCATCACGGATGAATCGCTGAAGGACAAGCCGCCCTTCGAAGAGGTTGCGGACCAGATCCTCGAATTCTTCGGCGATGCCAAGTGGATCGCCCATAACGCTACCTTCGACATGGGCTTCGTCAATGCGGAGTTCGCAAGATTGGGCCGGCCGCCGATCCTCCCCGATATGGTGATCGACACGCTCGCCATGGCAAGGCGCAAGCATCCTATGGGGCCAAACTCGCTGGATGCGCTCTGCCGGCGCTATGGCATCGACAATTCGCACCGCACGCAGCACGGCGCGCTGCTCGACTCCGAACTGCTGGCCGAAGTCTACATCGAGATGATCGGCGGCCGTCAGACCGCTCTCGGCCTCGGCAGCAACTCATCGTCACGATCGCGGCAGAACGAGGATTCGGACGAGGTCGTCGCCGATGTCTTTGCAAGACCCAGTCCTCTCGCCAGCAGATTGAGCCAGGAAGAACAAGCCGCCCACGCGGCCCTGGTCGCCAAGCTCGGAGAGAAGGGCATCTGGTCCAAATACCGCACTTCGGAATAATACAGTTCCGATAGGAATGCGCGACGCGCTTTAGGCGGGATATCCCAAATCACCAAAAAGAAAATGCCCGGATCGATGTCCGGGCATTTCAGTTTCCAGAGATGGAAAAGATAGGTGCTTAGTTCGGAACGGCCGAAACCTGCGAGCGGGCCTGTTCTTCGGCCATGCGCTGCGTGAACATCTGCGCGAAATCGATCGGGTCGATCATCAGCGGCGGGAAGCCGCCATTGCGCGTGACGTCTGCAATGATCTGACGGGCAAACGGGAAGAGCAGGCGCGGGCACTCGATGAAGAGCAGCGGCAGCATGTGTTCCTGCGGGAAGCCGGTAACGCGAAAGACGCCGCCGTAAACCAGCTCGGTGTGGAAGAGCACGCGCTCGCCATCCTTGGCTTCGGCATTCAGCGTCAGCACCACATCGAAATCTTCGTCCGACAGCGGGTTGGCGTTCACGTTGACATTGATGTTGATGTCCGGAGCATTTTCCCGGGCCTGAAGCGAGCGCGGCGCACCCGGATTTTCGAAGGAAAGATCCTTGGTGTACTGAGCAAGGATGCTGAGGCTCGGGCTGGCTGCACCGTTGCCGTTGGTCTCGTTGGCCATGGGGTGTCCTCTCACGTCTCGATGGGTGTCGCCATCTAGCATTTCGAATAGTGGCTTACAACCCTTATGCCCCAGCGCCTTCGGGCTGTCGTTCTAGTCCTCGAGCCGCTTCTGGTCCGACCAGGGCGAGTTGCGCTTGGGCTCGCGATGGAAATCGCTTTCGTCTAGATCGACCACCGTTCCGGCATCGCGCGGCCGGGCTTGCGGGCCGGCGCCGGCTGCCTGCCCACGCCGGAAGGCGCGGGAATTGCCGACGACAACGATACGCTTGCGCAGCATCGTCCAGGCAAGATCACGCACGGCCGGAATGAAAAGCAGGAGGCCGATGATGTCGGAGATGAAGCCGGGCAGCATCAGGAAGATGGCGGCAACGACGATCATGGCGCCATGCACCATCTCGCGGCCGGGATCGCCGCCGTTGCGGCTTTCCGCCGAGATGCGCTGCAGGATGCCAATACCCTGAATCCTGAGCAGCATGGCGCCGAGAACGACGCTGAGGATGACGAGCCCCAGGGTTGCCCAGACGCCGATCAGCTTTCCGACGACGATGAAGCCGGCAATTTCAGCCAGCGGCATCAGAAAAACGAAGATAGGAAGAAGTGATAGGCGCATGTTACGGTGGTCCTGAAAGCGGGTTTCTTCGCGTAGGCGTTGGTTTCTCGCATATAATAAAGAAAGTGGTCCGCTATTTGAATGATAGATCGATGCGGACTATATGGGGATTGTTCTTTTAATTTTAACGGTGGTTCCGATACGAGATGGGTGCAAACGACTTTGTGACGATCTTTTTCCTGGTGGCGGCGGTGCTGATCTTCTTTCAGTTGCGCAGTGTCCTTGGCCGCCGCACGGGGAACGAGAAGCCGCCGCGCGATCTCTATGGTTCCGCTGATTCGGCAAATGGCCCGACGCCGCCGGATGCAGGCAAGGTGGTGACGCTGCCGCGCCGCGATGCGACCGAAGAGGAAGATCGTTTTGCAGCCGTCGATGCCTTCACGCCGGCCGGCACGCAGCTGAATGACTCGTTGCGCGAGATCAGCAAGGCCGATCCTTCCTTCAACCCGAAGGAGTTCGTCAACGGCGCCCGCATGGCTTACGAGATGATCGTCATGGCCTTTGCCGACGGTGATCGCAAATCCCTGAAGGGACTTTTGTCTCCCGAGGTCTATGAAGGCTTCGATGCTGCTATCGCCGAACGCGAAGGCAAGGGCGAGAAGGTCAAGTCGACTTTCGTCGGCATCGACAAGGCCGATATCGTCACCGCCGAGGCCAAAGGAACCGAAGCATTCGTCACCATGCGCATCGTCAGCCAGATGATATCGGCCACCTACGACAAGGCGGGTACGTTGATCGACGGCGATGCAGAGGCCGTGGCGGAGATTAGCGATCTCTGGACCTTTGCCCGCGACACGCGTTCCCGCGATCCGAACTGGAAACTTGTGGCAACCGAATCCGAACAATGACGAGCCCATCGCAGGAATTCAGGTTGGAGCCGGCAACCTTCGCTGATTTGAAGGGCTGGGGGGATGACGATCCTTCCAGCCTTTTTCGCGCCATGAAGGACTGTCGGACCCATATCCGAGATGTAAAACCCTATCGCACCGGCATGGCAGGGCTGACCGCCGACGATCTGCTGGCACTGCTCGACGCGGCCGAGGCAAACGACCCGCGAGATGCCGCGGAAGCCCGTGCTTTCTTCGAGGAGCACTGCCGGCCGTTCTTCGTTCGTCGCAGCGACGGTGGCAGCGGTTTCGTCACGGCATTTTTCGAACCGGAAATCGAAGTCTCGGCCATTCCGGACGAAACCTATCGATATCCCTTCTATCGCCGGCCGGATGATCTGATCGATCTCGACGACGGCAATCGGCCCGCGACCCTCGACGCTTCCTATATGTTCGGGCGCCTTCGCGATGGAGCCATCTCGGCCTACCCCGATCGCGGCGAGATCGATCGCGGCTACCTTGAAGGCAAGGGTTTGGAAATCGCCTGGGCGAAATCCAGGGTCGACGTCTTCTTCGTGCATGTGCAGGGCGCGGCGCGTCTGCGCTATCCGGATGGACATCTTGGCCGCATCACCTATGCCGCCAAGGCCGGGCACCCTTTCTCTGCCGTCGGACGCCTGCTGATCGACCGTGGCTTGCTGGATCGCGCGACGATCTCCATGCAGACGATCCGCGATTGGCTTTATGCGCGCCCGGAGCAGGTCGATGAAGTCCTCGCACACAACCGGTCCTACATTTTCTTCCGCGAGGCAGATGTCAGCGATGAGACCCTCGGTCCGATCGCAGCCGCCAAGGTGCCGCTGGTCGCCGGCCGCTCGCTGGCGGTCGATCGGCTGATCCACACGTTCGGTTTCCCATTCTTTATCCGCTCGGAAAGCCTGACGCATCTCGATGGCGGCAAACCGTTTGCACGGCTGATGCTGGCGCTCGACACCGGCTCCGCTATCGTAGGTCCGGCGCGGGGCGATATCTTCACGGGCTCGGGCTACGACGCAGGCGAGCTTGCCGGCACCGTGCGCAATGACGCGGATTTTTATATATTCATTCCAAAGGCGGCAGCGCGAAGGTTTGGCTGATGGCCCCGGAACGAAAAGACAAGGAGCGCAAGCTCAGCACGGAGGATCGCATTCTCTGGGGCAGGGTTGCCAAAAGCGCCCGGCCCATGCCCGGTCGAATGGCCGAGATGGAGGCTTTTGAAGCGGCGCTGGCAGCCGAAGCGGAGAACGAGGAAAAGACCCGCGCCGCCAAGGCAGCAATGGCGCCGACGGCCGCAGACGCTCAAAATACGCCGGCACCGGCAAAGCAGCCTTCCGGCCAGCATCATCCATTCGAACGTCCGGTCAAGCGCAAGATCGCCAAGGGGCGGCTGGCGCTGGAGGCTCGGATCGATCTTCACGGCCTTATCCAGAGCGAAGCGCACGGCATGCTTCTGGATTTCCTTCTGCGTGCCCATGGACGCGGTCTGCGCCATGTGCTCGTCATCACAGGCAAGGGCAGCTCGATGGGCAGCGAAGGGGCGCTCAAGCGCGCCGTGCCGCTATGGTTTTCCAAGCCCGAATTCCGCTTCCTGATCTCCTCTTACGAGACGGCGGCGCAGCACCACGGCGGCGACGGTGCACTTTACATTCGTCTGTCGCGTGGGAAGGGGGAGAAGCTTTGACCCCTTTCGGCGAAGCGGTGCGAAAACTGAGATTGCGCAAGGGCGTCTCGCAGAAGGAAATGGCCGCAGCGCTGAATGTGACACCCGCCTATCTATCCGCCTTGGAGCATGGAAAGCGCGGCACGCCGACCTTCGATCTGCTGCAGCGTATCGCCGGCTACTTCAACATCATCTGGGACGAAGCCGAGGAATTGTTCCTGTTGGCGCGATTTTCCGACCCGCGGGTCGTGGTCGATACATCGGGGCTTTCCGCCGAACATACCGCCTTCGTCAACCATCTGGCGGTCAAGATTCGCAACATTGACGCCGCAACGATCCAAGAGCTAGCCCGCGTTCTGGAAAATGCCGGAAAAACCGGCTGAAAAGCGCCTTAATCCCCTGCTTTATGCCGGATGTGGGGGCCTTCCGTTTGGAAGTTCGGGGTGAAACATCCTATATTCAGAGCAAGAAAAGCCGCTGATTCGGCAGTGATCGGCGAGATTCTCTAAACACTGGAAAGACTTCAATAAATGACCGATACATCCGTAACCGAAAACGGCGGGAACGCCGAGTATGGCGCAGATAGCATCAAGGTTCTGAAGGGCCTCGATGCCGTGCGCAAGCGTCCCGGCATGTATATCGGTGATACGGACGATGGCTCGGGCCTGCATCACATGGTCTACGAAGTCGTCGACAACGCGATTGACGAAGCCTTGGCCGGTCATGCCGATATCGTCACGGTGACCCTCAATCCCGATGGCTCGGTAACGGTCACCGACAACGGTCGCGGCATCCCGACGGATATCCACACCGGCGAAGGCGTCTCCGCTGCCGAAGTCATCATGACCCAGCTGCACGCCGGCGGCAAATTCGACCAGAATTCCTACAAGGTTTCGGGCGGTTTGCATGGCGTCGGCGTTTCGGTCGTCAACGCGCTGTCTGTCTGGTTGAAGCTGAAGATCCGCCGCCAGGGCAAGATCCATGAAATGAGCTTCACCCACGGCGTCGCGGATGCGCCGTTGAAGGAAACCGGCGATTCCAGCAACTTGACCGGCACCGAAGTGAGCTTCATGCCGAGCTCAGAAACCTTCACCATGATTGAGTTCGACTACGGCACACTCGAGCATCGCCTGCGCGAACTTGCCTTCCTGAATTCCGGCGTCCGCATCCTTCTCACCGACAAGCGTCATTCGGACGTCCGGCAGGAAGAGATGCTTTATGATGGCGGCCTGGAAGCCTTCGTCGCTTACCTCGATCGCGCCAAGAAGCCGCTGGTTCAGAAGCCGGTGTCGATCCGCAGCGAAAAGGACGGCATCACGGTCGAAGTGGCCATGTGGTGGAACGACAGCTACCACGAAAACGTCCTCTGCTTCACCAACAACATCCCGCAGCGCGACGGCGGCACGCATATGGCCGGCTTCCGTGCTGCCTTGACGCGCCAGATCACCTCCTATGCCGACTCCTCGGGCATCACCAAGAAGGAGAAGGTGACGCTGACGGGTGACGATTGCCGCGAAGGTCTGACGGCCGTGCTGTCGGTCAAGGTTCCCGACCCGAAGTTCTCGTCTCAGACCAAGGACAAGCTGGTTTCCTCCGAGGTTCGCCCGGTCGTGGAAAGCCTGGTCAACGAAGCCCTCAGCACCTGGCTCGAAGAACATCCGTCCGAAGCCAAGGTTCTGGTCGGCAAGGTCGTAGAGGCAGCGGCCGCTCGCGAAGCAGCCCGCAGGGCGCGTGAACTGACCCGTCGCAAGGGTGCGCTCGATATTGCATCTCTGCCCGGCAAGCTTGCCGATTGCTCCGAGCGCGATCCAGCCAAGTCCGAAGTCTTCCTCGTCGAGGGCGACTCCGCAGGCGGTTCGGCCAAACAGGGCCGTTCGCGCGAAAACCAGGCCATCCTGCCGTTGCGCGGCAAGATCCTCAACGTCGAGCGCGCCCGTTTCGACAAGATGCTGTCCAGCCAGGAAATCGGCACGCTGATCACCGCGCTCGGCACCGGCATCGGCAAGGACGAATTCAACGCCGACAAGCTGCGCTATCACAAGATCATCATCATGACGGACGCAGACGTCGACGGCGCCCACATCCGTACGCTGCTGCTCACCTTCTTCTTCCGCCAGATGCCTGAACTCATCGAGCGCGGCCATCTCTATATCGCCCAGCCGCCGCTCTATAAGGTGACGCGCGGCAAGTCGGTTCAGTATCTGAAGGACGAGAAGGCGCTGGAAGAATATCTGATCGGGCAGGGCCTCGACGATGCGAGCCTGCGGATTGGCGGCGGCGAAGTCCGCGCCGGCCAGGATCTGCGCGAAGTGATCTCCGACGCGTTGCGCCTGCGCACGCTGATCGACAATCTGCACTCGCGCTACAATCGCGATGTCGTCGAACAGGCGGCGATTGCCGGTGCCCTCAATGCCGAACTGGTCAGCGATCAGGCCCGGGCGACGGTTCTTGCGGATGACGTTGCCAAGCGGCTCGACCTCATTGCCGAGGAAACCGAGCGTGGTTGGAACGGCATCGTGACGGGTGAAGGTGGTTTGCGCTTCGAGCGCATGGTGCGCGGCGTCAAGGAAGTCGTGCTTCTCGACATGGCGCTGATCGGCTCGCAGGATGCGCGCCTCATCGATCAGCTCGGCGCGCGGCTTAAGGAAACCTACATCGTGCCGCCGAAGCTCGTACGCCGCGATGGCGAGACCGAGATTTCCGGGCCACGCAAGCTACTGGAAACGATCTTCACGGCCGGCCGCAAGGGTCTTACCATGCAGCGCTACAAGGGCCTCGGTGAGATGAATGCCGAACAGCTCTGGGAAACGACGCTTGATCCGAACGTCCGCACGCTGCTGCAGGTAAGGGTCAACGATGCGACGGATGCCGATGGCCTGTTCGCCCGCCTCATGGGCGACGAGGTAGAGCCCAGACGCGAATTCATTCAGGACAACGCCCTGAACGTCGCCAACCTCGACATCTGATCTGGGTATTTTCAGGAGAAGTCCGCAGCGGTTTTCCGTCCGGACCGAGAAAAATGCCGCAAAAAGAAAAAGGCCCGCCGGAAATCCAGGCGGGCTCTTTCTATTCGGTTCAATTACTTGGCGATGAAAGTGCCGTTGAAGGCGACGTCCGAAAGCGGCTTGCGCTGGCTTGGTACTTCGCGCTCGCGCAGCTTTTCCGGAAGCTGGTTCTTGTCGCCGATCTTGCCGATCGCGACGGCGGCCTCGACGCGGAAACCATCGGGAATGCCGAGGACTTCATAGGATTTTTCGACGTGGAAGCCGGTCATCCCGTGCGCTTCGTAGCCGGCTAGATGTGCCTGGACCGCAAGGAAGCCCCAGGCCGCGCCAGCGTCGAATGAGTGGCTGTAGCTGGGTTTCTGCTCGTCGGAACCAAGCTCACCACTATGGGTACGGGAAATAACGAAAAGCAGCGCGGACGCGGACTTTACCCAACCTTGGTTGAACTCGACCAGGACGCTCAGGAACTTGTCCCAGTTTTCCGAGCCGCGAAGGGCATAAAGGAAGCGCCAGGGCTGAAGGTTCGATGCGGACGGCGCCCAATGCGCTGCTTCCAGGATAGTCAGCAGGTCTGCTTCTGGCATGGGTTCGTTGGAGTAGGCGCGCGGCGACCAGCGATCCAGGAAGAGCTTGTCGATCGGATACTGGGATTCGCGGCTGTTGCTTGATGTCATAGGGGCTTCTTTCGTCTAGGTGAACCAGTTGCAGGTCTTGGGAGTTGGATAAGAAAATTACGCGGCGCTCGCGTCGGGGATCCAGACAAAGTCGAGTTCTTCGCGGAAGGCGAAGCGCTTGAGATGATCGGCGACGACATCCTGCAGGCGCTCGAGATCCTCTGGCTTTGCGACGTTCAACGTCAGGATCAGCTTCGCGGTATCTGCGGCCAATTCAAGGGATGCTTCCGGACTGAACGGCACCTTGCCAGCGGTCTCGTTGAATTCCACTTCAAATTTGTGGCTCCAGTGCTTGCAGAGTTGCTGCAAATAACGGCTGGCATGATCGGTCGTGACCGTGGAAACGGATGTCGCCATAGGATGCTCCAGTGAACTTGATCAAAAGTTGCAGGTTTTCATACATAACCGCATCTGCCTGCGCCAGGTAGACAGTCTGTTTCAAGTTTGCGTTATTCCAGTGAAATTCTGTTCCGCTATGCTGTGGTTGAATAAGAAACCCGCGCGTGGAGACTGAGCTTTGCTGGTAAACGGAAAATGGACGGAAGATTGGCAACCGGTCCAGGCCAAGGATGAGAAGGGCGGCTTCGTTCGCCAGACCTCGAGCTTTCGCAATTGGGTCACGCCCGACGGCCGGGCTGGCCCGATGGGCGAGGGTGGTTTCAAGGCGGAAACCGGCCGTTACCATCTCTATGTCGCTCTGATCTGCCCTTGGGCATCGCGCACGCTGATCGGGCGCAAGCTGAAGGGCCTGGAAGAGGCTATTTCCGTTTCCATTGTCGAGCCCGTACTCTCCAAACAGGGCTGGCGTTTTGGCGATTATCCCGGTGCCACGAATGACGCCGTCAATGGCGCCACCTACATGCACGAGATTTACACCAAGGCCGACCCAGCCTTCACCGGCCGCGCCACCGTGCCCGTCCTTTGGGACAAGAAGACCGGCACGATCGTCAACAATGAGTCATCCGATATTCTGCGGATGCTGAATGAGGGCTTCGGCGATCTCGCCCGCCACGACATCAATCTTTACCCGGCAGCCAAACGGGATGATATCGACAGCTTCAACGCTCGGATCTATCCCGCCCTCAACAATGGCGTCTACCGCGCCGGCTTTGCGACAACGCAGCTTGCCTATGAAGAAGCCTTCACCGAGGTGTTCGATTGCCTCGATCGGGTCGAGGCGGAGCTGGAAGGCAGGGACTTCCTCTTTACCGATCATCCCACCGAAAGCGATATCAGGCTGTTCGTCACCCTCGTTCGCTTCGATGTCGCCTATCACGGCCTGTTCAAGTGCAATCTCCGCCGGCTCTCGGACTATGCCAATCTCCAGTCCTTCTGCCGCCGCATGCTGGACTGGCCCGGCATTGCAGAGACGGTCAGCTTCGATCACATCAAGCGCGGATACTACTCGATAGCCACGCTCAATCCGAGCGGTATCGTGCCGCTCGGGCCTGCTCTCGACGAGCTTTTCTGATACTCGACCCTATTCCAAAACCGGTCTAAGGTCCGCCTCAATCGATAAAGCGGGAGGATCGGCATGAATTGGGAAGAGTTCCGGCAATGGTCGGAGAAGGCGGCAAACTGGGGCGCAGACTATCGCGCCTCGCTTCGTGACAGGCCGGTACGAGCCAAGATGGCGCCGGGCGAAATATCGGCGCATATTGCTGATTCTCCACCGGAATCTGGCGAAGCCATGGAGGATATCTTCAAGGATTTTGAGGATATCCTTGTTCCCGGGATGACACATTGGCAGCATCCGCGCTTCTTTGCCTATTTCCCCGCCAATGCAGCTCCGGTCTCCGTGGTCGCCGAATATCTGGTCAGCGCCATCGCCGCCCAATGCATGCTCTGGCAGACATCGCCTTCTGCCACCGAGCTTGAAACCAAGGTGGTCGATTGGCTGCGCCAGGCCCTCGGCCTGCCGGAAAGCTTTAGCGGCGTCATACAGGATTCTGCGTCGACGGCAACTCTTGCGGCTGTGCTTGTCATGCGCGAGAGAGCGCTTGACTGGCAGGGAAACAGCCGAGGGCTCGCGGCCAACAAGACCGTGCGCATCTATTCCACCGATCAGGTTCACACCTCGATCGATCGCGCCATTTGGATTGCCGGCGTCGGTGCCGAAAATCTGGTCCGCATTCCCTCCGGTGGGCCGAACAAATCAATGGATCCGCAGGCGCTTGCCGCCGCGATAGAGCGGGACCGCGCCGCCGGTCTGCTGCCCGCCGGCGTCATTGCCTGCGTCGGCGGCACCAGCGTCGGCGCCTGCGATGACATCGCGGCTGTGGTCGAGGTCGCGCATGCGAACGGCCTTTACGTGCATGTGGATGCCGCCTGGGCCGGCTCCGCGATGATTTGCCCGGAATTCCGTGATCTGTGGCGGGGTGTTGAGCGGGCCGATTCCGTCGTCTTCAACCCGCATAAGTGGCTCGGCGCGCAGTTCGATTGCTCCGTCCAGTTCGTCCGCGAACCGGATGCCCTGGTAAGGACCCTTGCGATCCAGCCGGAATATTTGCGCACCCACGGCCACGACGGCATCATCAACTATTCGGAATGGTCGGTGCCGCTCGGCCGCCGCTTCCGGGCGCTGAAGCTCTGGTTCCTCCTGCGTTATCATGGGCTGGAAGGGCTGCGCACGATGATCCGCAACCACGTCGCCTGGTCGCAGAATCTGGCTAAGCGCCTCGCGGCCGAGCCGGATTTCGAGATCGTCACCCAACCGTTCCTGTCGCTGTTCTCCTTCGATCACAAGGCTCCCTCGGGCGTCGCTCAGGAGGAGCATACTCAGCGCCTGATCACGGCGATCAACAATGATGGTCGCATCTATCTGACGCAGACACGCGTCGCGGGCCGTCTCGTCATTCGTTTCCAGGCCGGACAGTTCGAAGCGACGGCTGATGACATCGATACGGCTTTTGATGTCATCCTCGAAATCGCCAGATCGTTGCCTGCCTCCTGAAGCATGTCGCGTAAAGGTGCGCAGCGGTTTTGCGGTAACGATATGCGTAAAATCAAAAAGCTAAAGCGCACGAAGCGAGGCTTAGAGATCGCGATGCGCTTTAGAGAAACTGTTGTTCCCACGCGGCAGCTTCGGGCATGCTATGCTCTTCGAAATCGCTTGATGACACTGGTGAATAATTCGTTCATATATGACGCCATCAATTTTGGCGCTGAAAGCAATCTCGTCTTTGAAAATGCAGGGAAGGAAAATCCATGAAGTTGTTGCGTGTTGGCGAAGTCGGCAAGGAAAAGCCGGCGCTTCTCGATAGCGATGGCAAGATCCGCGATCTCTCCGCTCACGTCGCCGATATCGGCGGCGAGGCGATTTCGCCCGCTGGCCTGGCAAAGATCGCAGCGCTCGATCCGAAGAGCCTGCCCGAACTGGCCGAAGGCCGCCTCGGCGCCTGCGTTGCCGGCACCGGCAAGTTCATCTGCATCGGCCTGAATTTCTCCGACCACGCTGCCGAAACGGGCGCCACCGTGCCGCCGGAGCCGATCATCTTCATGAAGGCAAGCTCTGCTATCGTCGGCCCGAACGACAACGTGCTGATCCCGCGCGGCTCTGAAAAGACCGACTGGGAGGTCGAGCTCGGCGTCGTCATCGGCAAGACGGCGAAATATGTCACCGAAGCCGATGCTCTCGATTATGTCGCCGGTTACTGCGTCTCGCACGACGTTTCCGAACGCGCCTTCCAGACCGAGCGCTCGGGCCAGTGGACCAAGGGCAAGTCCTGCGACACCTTCGGCCCGATCGGCCCCTGGCTCGTCACCAAGGACGAGGTAGCCGATCCGCAGAACCTCGGCATGTGGCTGAAAGTCAACGGCAAGACGATGCAGAACGGCTCGACCAAGACCATGGTCTATGGCGTTGCCTTCCTCGTGTCCTATCTCAGCCAGTTCATGTCTCTGCACCCGGGCGACGTCATCTCCACCGGCACGCCTCCCGGCGTCGGCATGGGCATGAAGCCGCCGCAGTATCTGAAGCCTGGCGACGTCGTCGAGCTTGGCATGGAAGGCCTCGGCACCCAGAAGCAAACTTTCCTTGCCGACGCTTGATGCGTGCAGGCTCAGGAACTTTAACTTTTTGAGATCAATCTTGATGCCGGAGAAGCGATTCTCCGGCATTTTTTATCGAAAGAACCGGCAATGGTTATGTTGCTCTGCAGCAAAAAGCTGTTAGGCTGGATAGTAAGAGCTTAAAGGATAATGATTGCGCCCGAGGAGCTGCGATTATCCTGCTGCACGACGCGACTGGAGGAGCGCCGCAGCGAAGGCAAGCGACACGCGAGGAGCGTGCGTTTCAATGATCAGGTGATTGGCGAGGTCGCAGACCCGCATCACGAAAGGTAAAGCCCCCCATGTTTTATCAGTTTTACGAACTCAATCATGCCGCCCTCGCCCCTTTTCGCGTCGCGGCTGATATGATGCGCCTGGCCTATGCCAATCCCCTCAATCCCCTCTCGCACACGGTGTTCGGCCGCACGTTGACGGCAAGCCTCGAGGTTTTCGAGCGCACGACCAGACGCTACGGCAAGCCGGAGTTCGGGCTGCACGAGACCGTCATCGAGGGCAGGCCGGTGTCCGTCTACGAGAAGATCGTCTGGAAGAAGCCCTTCTGCAACCTCATTCGTTTCGAACGCAGCTTGCCCGCCGGCCACGGCACCGATCCCCGCATCCTGATCGTGGCGCCGATGTCGGGCCATTACGCCACACTGCTGCGCGGCACCGTCGAAGCCCTTCTGCCGGGTGCCGATGTCTACATCACCGACTGGATCGATGCCCGCATGGTGCCGATGACGGAAGGCACCTTCGATCTGGAAGACTATATCGATTACGTCATCGAGATGCTGCATCACCTCGGCCCGGATACCCATGTCGTCGCCGTCTGTCAGCCGTCGGTGCCGGTATTGGCGGCAGCAGCCGTCATGGAAGCGTCCGGCGACCGTCTGGCGCCCTCGTCGATGACATTGATGGGTGGTCCCATCGATACCCGGATCAATCCGACCGCCGTCAACCAGCTTGCCAAGGACAAGCCGCTGGAATGGTTTGCCGACAATGTCGTCATGAACGTGCCCTGGCCGCAGCCGGGCTTCATGCGCCCGGTCTATCCGGGCTTCCTGCAGCTTTCCGGCTTCATGTCGATGAACCTTGATCGGCACATGATCGCGCACAAGGATTTCTTCGTGCATCTCGTCAAGAACGATGGCGAGCCGGCCGAAAAGCACCGCGATTTCTATGACGAATATCTGGCTGTCATGGACCTGACGGCGGAATTCTATCTGCAGACGGTCGATCAGGTCTTCATCAAGCATGCGCTGCCCAAGGGCGAGCTCATGCATCGCGGCCAGCGCGTCGATCCCACGGCCATCCGCAATGTCGCGCTTCTGACCGTCGAAGGCGAGAATGACGATATCTCCGGCGTCGGCCAGACGCATGCGGCGCAGACCATCTGCACCAATATCCCCGACCATATGCGCATGCACTATCTGCAGCCGGATGTCGGCCATTACGGTGTCTTCAATGGCTCGCGTTTCCGCCGCGAGATCGCGCCGCGCATTCTGGCCTTCACGCGCGAACATGCCCGCACCGGTCGCCCGGTCGTCAAGCGCGTCATCAAAGGCGGCAAGTCGGCCTGAGGAGCAAGACCCCCAAAACTGCGGTGCAGTTTTGGGGCAAGCAAAATCAAAGCGTCCACTGGCAAAGCAAAACATTAGCTTTTGTTGAATTATCCCGGCGGATTCAAGCACTTGTCCGATTCCGTCAGGCAATGCCATTGAAGCCTCACGAAGAGGTTACCATCTCGATTCCAGCGGTACCGCAGAGATCGGGCCGTTTGCCGCGCCGCGCGTCCTTGGAACGCGCTGAGATGCAGGTAGAGCTTTAAAAAACGCGCAGAAAGCTTTCCATCGATCGGTATCGGTCGGAGGGCGATGCGCCGTGCGAGGATACCTGACAATGAACCAATCTGCATTGCTTCGCCCGGATTGGACTCCGGCTACTATTGCCTTGATGGTGCTCGGCTTCGTGGTCTTCTGGCCGCTGGGCTTCGCCATGCTCGCCTATATTCTCTTCGGAGAACGTTTGCGGGAATTCAAACGGGATGTGAACGAAAGGACCGACGGCATGTTTGCTGGCTGCGGACGTTATCGCAATCGTCATCGCCATTCCTTCTCTTCGACCGGCAACGTCGCCTTTGACGACTGGCGCCGGGCAGAGCTTGAACGCCTCGAGCAGGAACGCCGCAAGCTGGATGAAATGCGCGCCGACTTCGATGCCTATGCCCGCGAACTGCGCCGTGCCAAGGATCAGGAGGAGTTCGACCGCTTCATGCGTGAGCGCAACAGCGTCAAGCGCAACGACAATGGCGGCTCGCCGACCGAATTCCAGACCCCGTGATGGGCTTGTGAAGGCAACCGTATCATATAGTCGAAACCGGCATCAACGGATGCCGGTTTTTCTATGCCGGGGCTCGCAAAGTAAGTTGCACAAAAGTGCCCAGCGGCTTTGCGACAACGACATGCAAAAATCGAAGGCCAAAGCACCGGAAGCCAATCTGAAAGATTGCGACGCGCTTTGGCGAATCATATAAAACTGCCTCATGTTTCCGCTGCTTTCCAGATCCCGAAAACCGCAGGCCAAACCAGCCGCGCCGGAAACGCGCACCCTCGATGTCGCCGGCCGCTTGATGCCGCTCACCATTCGCCAGCATGAGCGCGCAACGCGCATTACGCTCAGGATCGAGCCCGGCGGACGGGCGTTGAAGATGACCGTCCCGCGCGGTCTCTCCGCCCGTGAGGTCAATGCCTTCCTCGACCGCCATCAGGGCTGGCTCCTGACCAAGCTTGCGAAATTTTCCGCCGAAAGCAATCTGCGCAGCGGCAGCGAAATCCTCCTGCGCGGTGTGCGCCATCGGATCGAGCACACGGGAACTCTCCGCGGCCTCACCGAAGCCGTCATCGTCGATGGCATGCCGGTGCTGCGCGTCAGCGGCATGCCCGAACATGCCGGCCGCCGCATCGCGACGTTCCTGAAGAAGGAAGCCCGCGCCGATCTGGAAAGGCTTGTCGCAGTTCATGCCAAGGCCATCCGCGCCACGGTCACGTCCATCACCATGAAGGATACCCGCAGCCGCTGGGGCTCCTGCTCCTCGCAGGGTAATCTCAGCTTCTCCTGGCGCATCGTCATGGCGCCGCCCTTGGTCATCGACTATCTCGCGGCCCACGAAGTCGCGCATCTGCGCGAGATGAACCACGGCCCGCGTTTCTGGGCGCTCTGCCTCAAGCTTTGTCCGGACATGGACGAGGCGAAGACCTGGCTGAAGCGCCACGGCAGCCAGCTGCACGCGATCGACTTCGATTGATTGTACCCCTCATATGAGGAGCCGCAGATCAAGGCGAATTTCGGGGTTGCGGTGCGATGCCATTTTTCAAGATGTCGTAGATCCGGAGAGGGACCGCAAAAACGGTCAAGACGACAAACGGCTATTGGCTGATAGTGGTTTGCATGAAGAACGGATCCGCGAATACCATCAGAGAGATTGTCACCTGGATAGAGGATCACCTTGACGATGATCTGACCCTCGACGTTGTGGCGGAGAGGGCGGGATATTCACCGTTTTACTTCTCCCGGATGTTCCTCGCCCAAACGCGGCGAACGGTGATGGATCATGTTCGCGGCAGAAGGTTGGTGCGAGGAGCCAGACGCTTGCTCGGTGAACCAGAACTCCGGCTTGTCGATCTCGCCTTCGATTGCGGATTCGATTCCCAAGAGGCTTTTACCCGAGCCTTCAAACGCATGTTCGGGACGACACCCGCCCGTTTTCGCGAAGGCTTTGCCCTAGAACCTATGGAGGGTCAATATCCAATGACAGCGACAATCGAGACTAGTAGCCATATCCAGCGTTTGCCCGATCTGGTCACCCGCGATCGCTTCGTGATCGCTGGGCCAGCGAGACGTTTCGATGAGACGAACAAGGACAAGATTCCGCAGCTTTGGTCCCGCCTGATGGGAGCTATGCCAATCAAGGGGCAGATCAAGTGGACGACCTATGGCGTGGTTTCCGCCATAGACCGGGACGAGCGCACGCTCAGCTATTTGGCTGGCGTCGAGGTGGATGAGAATGCTGTCCTGCCGGAGGGATTTGAGCGGCTCGTCCTCGATCAGGCCACTTACGCGGTATTTCGGCTGACCTTCGATGGTGGCCCCGTTCACCTGCAGATTGCCGAAGGCATTCGGCAAGTTTGGGGTGATCTCCTGCCCGAGTCCGGGCTGACGCCAACAGGAAAGCCAGATTTTGAGTGCTATAATGACCGAAGACCGCTGACTGAACCCGGAGCGACAATGGATTACTATGTGCCGATCATGGTCTGACGATCTGCTTTAAGAGGCTTTCTATGCTGCAGGCTCAGTCGCCGTTGCGAGGGTTGAGTGGGATCGGATAAGGCTGTGCTTTGGTTCTCCAACAGGCTCAAGAGACTGTGCGCATTACGATTGGCGCCAACCGTCTGCGCGAGGCAGCTCACCAACTCGGCTTCATGCGACGCTGCCTGTTCCATCATCATCTTGAGGCATGAGCCCATAGGACGAAGCCTCGATGGGGGAGCGGCCAGAGGAGGCGGGCTACTGCGTTCTTGAGAAGAACGCAAAAATCCCGCCAACGTCGCCTTTAGGCTCGACTCTTTCCAATTTTCATGTCACTCCGCTGCCATGAGCCCCGATGTCAAAATTTGTGGTCTGAAGACGCCGGAAGCGGTGGATCGCGCTCTTGAGCGCGGCGCGACGCATATCGGCTTTATCTTCTTCGAAAAGAGCCCGCGCTATATCGAGCCCGACATGGCCGGCCTGCTGGCCGAGCGTGCCCGCGGCAAGGCAAAGATCGTTGCCGTCACGGTCAATCCCGGCAATGACGATCTCGACGAGATCATGTCGCTGGTGAAGCCGGACATATTGCAGCTCCATGGCAATGAAAGCCCGGAGCGTGTGTTGACGATCAAAGCGGTCTATAATGTCCCCGTCATGAAGGCGATGTCGGTGCGTGACGCCGACGATCTGAAGCGGGTGGAATCCTACATCGGCATTGCCGACCGCTTCCTGTTCGACGCCAAGCCGCCTGCCGGCTCGGATCTGCCGGGCGGAAACGGCGTGTCCTTCGATTGGAGCCTGATGAGTTGGCTCGACGATCGGGTGGACTATATGCTGTCCGGTGGGGTCAACAAGGACAATGTCGCCCGCGCTTTGGCATCCACCAGGGCCACGGGTGTGGATCTTTCCTCCGCCGTCGAAAGCGCGCCGGGTGTGAAGGATCTGGGCAAGATCGACCAGTTTTTCGACGCTTTTGCAGAAGCATGCCTGCCGGAACCGGCAGCAGGGAGTAGAAAGTGAACCAGACGCCTAAACCCAATTCCTTCCGCGCCGGCCCTGATGAGGACGGTCGTTTCGGTATTTACGGTGGCCGTTTCGTAGCCGAAACGTTGATGCCGCTGATCCTGGATTTGCAGGAGGAATGGAACAAGGCGAAGGACGACCCGGTCTTCCAGGCTGAGCTGAAGTCGCTGGGCACGCATTATATCGGCCGCCCGAGCCCGCTTTACTTTGCAGAGCGCCTGACGGCCGAACTCGGTGGCGCGAAGATCTATTTCAAGCGCGAGGAGTTGAACCACACCGGTTCGCACAAGATCAACAACTGCATCGGCCAGATCCTGCTCGCCAAGCGCATGGGCAAGACCCGCATCATCGCGGAAACCGGCGCCGGCCAGCATGGCGTTGCCTCGGCAACGGTTGCTGCCCGCTTTGGTCTTCCTTGCGTCGTCTACATGGGCGCGACCGATGTCGAGCGCCAGGCGCCGAACGTCTTCCGCATGAAGCTTTTGGGCGCCGAGGTCATTCCGGTGACGGCAGGCAGCGGCACGCTGAAGGACGCCATGAACGAGGCGCTGCGTGACTGGGTCACCAATGTCGACGACACCTATTATCTGATCGGCACCGCCGCTGGACCGCATCCCTATCCGGAAATGGTCCGTGATTTCCAGGCGGTGATCGGCACCGAAGCCCGCGCCCAGATCCTGGAAGCCGAAGGCCGTCTGCCTGACCTCGTTGTTGCTGCCGTCGGCGGTGGCTCGAATGCCATCGGCATCTTCCATCCCTTCCTCGATGACGAGGGTGTCAAGATCGTCGGCGTCGAAGCCGGCGGCAAGGGTCTTGAGGGCGACGAGCATTGCGCCTCCATCACAGCCGGTTCGCCCGGCGTGCTGCATGGCAACCGCACCTATCTGCTGCAGGACGGCGACGGCCAGATCAAGGAAGGTCATTCCATTTCGGCCGGCCTCGATTATCCCGGCATCGGCCCGGAACACTCCTGGCTGAACGATATCGGCCGCGCCGAATATGTTCCGATCATGGACCATGAGGCGCTGGAAGCTTTCCAGACGCTGACGCGCCTCGAAGGCATCATTCCGGCGCTCGAGCCGAGCCATGCGCTCGCCGAAGTGATCAAGCGTGCCCCGAAGATGGGCAAGGACGAGATCATCCTGATGAACCTCTCCGGCCGCGGCGACAAGGATATCTTCACCGTCGGCAAGATTCTGGGAATGTGAGTTAGACGCCATGACCGCACGTATGGACAAACGCTTCGCCGCTCTGAAGGCTGAAGGCCGCCCGGCACTCGTCACCTATTTCATGGGTGGCGATCCCGATTACGAGACCTCGCTCGGCATCATGAAGGCGCTGCCGGAAGCCGGTGCCGACGTCATCGAGCTCGGCATGCCTTTCTCCGATCCGATGGCCGATGGCCCGGCGATCCAGCTTGCCGGCCAGCGCGCCCTGAAGGCCGGCCAGACGCTGAAGAAGACGCTGCAGCTGGCTGCAGATTTCCGCAAGACCGATGCCGACACGCCGATCGTGATGATGGGTTACTACAATCCGATCTACATCTATGGCGTCGAAAAGTTTCTTGACGATGCGATCGTCGCCGGCATCGACGGCCTGATCGTCGTCGATCTGCCGCCGGAAATGGATGACGAGCTCTGCATTCCCGCCATCCGCAAGGGCATCAACTTCATCCGCCTGGCAACGCCGACGACCGATGACAAGCGCCTGCCGACGGTTCTGAAAAACACATCCGGTTTCGTCTATTATGTCTCGATGAACGGCATTACCGGTTCGGCCCTGCCGGACCCGTCGCTGGTCTCGGGTGCAGTCGAGCGCATCAAGGAACACACCGCACTGCCGGTTTGCGTCGGCTTCGGCGTCAAGACCGCCGAGCACGCCAAGCTGATCGGCGCTTCCGCTGACGGCGTTGTCGTCGGCACCGCCATCGTCAACCAGATCGCCACCAGCCTTACCAAGGATGGCAAGGCGACGGCTGACACCATCCAGGCCGTCGCGACGCTTGTGCGCGGCCTGTCGACGGGAACGCGCTCCGCGCGCCTTGTTGCCGCCGAATAGTTTCCCCATATAGGCCTGTCTTCGATCATTGCGGATTGAAGAAAAGGCCTATGGGCATTAGGTGGTGACTACGATATCGATGAATTTGGTCGATTAGGAGTTTCGAATTGAACTGGATCACGAACTACGTCCGCCCGCGGATCAACTCCATGCTGGGCCGTCGCGAAGTTCCGGAGAATCTCTGGATCAAGTGCCCGGAAACGGGCGAGATGGTCTTCCACAAGGATCTGGAAGACAATAAGTGGGTTATTCCGGCCTCCGGCTTCCATATGAAGATGCCGGCCAAGGCCCGCCTTGCCGATCTCTTCGACAGGGGGGAATACGAAGCCCTGCCGCAGCCGAAGGTCGCGCAGGACCCGCTGAAGTTCCGCGATTCGAAGAAATATACCGATCGCCTGAAGGACAGCCGCATCAAGACCGAGCAGGAGGATACGATCCTTTCCGGCCTTGGCAAGGTTCGCGGCTTGAAGCTCGTGGCCGTCGTCCATGAATTCAATTTCATCGGCGGTTCGCTCGGTATGGCTGCCGGCGAGGCCATCGTGAAGGCTTTCGAACGTGCGATCGCCGAAAAATGCCCGCTGGTCATGTTCCCGGCTTCGGGCGGCGCCCGCATGCAGGAAGGCATCCTGTCGCTGATGCAGCTGCCGCGCACGACGGTTGCCGTCGACATGCTGAAGGAAGCGGGCCAGCCCTATATCGTCGTGCTGACCAATCCGACGACCGGCGGCGTCACGGCCTCCTACGCGATGCTGGGTGATATCCAGCTTGCCGAACCCGGTGCCGAAATCGGCTTTGCCGGCAAGCGCGTCATCGAGCAGACCCTGCGCGAAAAGCTTCCCGAGGGCTTCCAGACCTCGGAATA
This sequence comes from Rhizobium sp. ASV8, assembly GCF_016429255.1. GTDB lineage: Bacteria > Pseudomonadota > Alphaproteobacteria > Rhizobiales > Rhizobiaceae > Rhizobium. The sequence continues at coordinate 42,852 of NZ_JAELUG010000016.1, read as the reverse complement.
TCTGCTTGAGCACGGCATGGTGGACATGGTCGTCAAGCGCCATGACATTCCGGACACCTTGGCAACTCTGTTGAAGATCCTGACCAAGGCGCCGGCAAACGATGTGGCCGCTGCGAGCAAAAATGGTGCCGCGCTGCCGGTAGCGGTAAAGGCCTGATATCATAGACAGCCGAAAGGCGGAGGTGCGGGATGACGGCTATGGATCAATCCGCAAAGAGCAAAGCGGCACGGGAAATCGAGAAGCTCTTGGAGTTGCACCCCAAGGGCTTCGATCTTTCCCTGGAGAGAATAACCCGGCTGCTCGATATCCTCGACAATCCTCACAAGAAGCTGCCGCCGGTGATCCATGTCGCCGGCACCAATGGCAAGGGATCGGTCACGGCCTTCTGCCGTGCGCTGCTTGAGGCCGGCGGCTACAGCGTGCATGTCCATACCTCGCCACATCTGGTGAACTGGCATGAGCGTTACCGCATGGGCGTCAAGGACGGCCGTGGCGAACTCGTCAATGATGCCGTCTTCGCTGATGTGCTGCGCCGTATCGCCGAAGCCAATGCCGGCCAGAAGATCACTGTCTTTGAAATCCTGACGGCTGCAACCTTCCTTCTCTTTGCCGAACATCCGGCGGATGCCGCCGTCATCGAAGTCGGCCTTGGCGGTCGCTTCGATGCCACCAACGTCATTTCCGATCCGGCCGTCTCGGTCATCATGCCGATTTCGCTCGATCACCAGCCCTATCTCGGCGATCGCGTCGAGCTGATCGCCGCCGAGAAGGCGGGTATCATGAAGTCGGGTCATCCTGTCGTTATCGGCCATCAGGAATACGATGCCGCCCTCGATGTCCTGATATCGACGGCAGAGCGGCTTCGTTGCCCGACGGCAGTTTTCGGCCAGGATTTTTCCGCCCATGAGGAATATGGCAAGCTGGTCTATCAGGACGAGTTCGGCCTGGCCGACCTGCCGCTGCCGCGCCTGCCGGGCCGCCACCAATATGGCAATGCCGCCGCCGCCATCCGCGCCGTCAAGGCTGCCGGCTTCGTCGTGACCGAAGCGATGATGGAAAAGGCGATGACCTCTGTCGAGTGGCCGGGGCGCCTGCAGCGGCTGACGGAAGGCGATTTGATATCGCATGCGCCCGAAGGCGCGGAAATCTGGGTCGATGGTGGCCACAATCCCGGTGCCGGCGAAGTGATCGCCGAGGCGATGGCCAATTTCGAGGAACGCCAGCCGCGGCCCCTGTTCCTGATCATCGGCATGATCAATACGAAAGATCCGGTCGGCTATTTCAAGGCTTTCGCCGGTCTTGCGGAAAAGGTCTATTGCGTTCCGATCCGCGGCAGCGATGCCATGATCGATCCGGTCATTCTGGCAAATGCGGCTTATGATGCAGGGCTGGTGGCGGAACCCATGTCGGATGTCGGCGAGGCGCTGGATGCGATCAAGGCGTTCGCCGTGCCGAATTTGCCGGCGCCGCGCATCCTGATCGGCGGCTCCCTATATCTGGTTGGCGATGTCCTCGCCGATAACGGCACGCCGCCGCGGTAAATCCGGCGGGATTGCTATTCACCATCCGCCCTCGTGGTTCGAGGCTCCGGCCTCTTCGACAAGCTCCGAAGCCTACGCACCTCACCATGAGGGCTAATCTTCTGCACGAGCCGACACATTGAGCTCATCTCATGCGCGGGGGATCGGCTTTGTGTGACGGTGTGCGCTCCATCCTCACCCTGAGGAGCGAAGCCTCGAAGGGCGGGGATGGCCCGTGCTCTCCGACCAACAAAAAAAAGCCCCGTTTCCGGGGCTTTTTTAGTCTATGCGGTCGATACCGATCAGGATGCGCTGGAGATCCAGCTCTGCAGAGCTGTCTTCGGAGCGGCGCCGACCTTGATGTCAGCAACTTCGCCGCCCTTGAACATGGCAAGCGTCGGGATCGAGCGAACGCCGAACTGGGCAGCCAGCTCCGGGTTTTCGTCGATGTTGAGCTTGGCGACCTTGACCTTGCCTTCGAACTGAACGGCCAGCTCTTCGAGAGCCGGAGCGATCATCTTGCATGGGCCGCACCATTCGGCCCAGAAATCGACCACGACGGGCTCGGCGGACTGAAGGACTTCGGCGGCGAAGTTGGAGGTATCGACTTTAACGGTAGCCATAGGCTGCTCCTTTACCAGGATTTGCGGTTGATAAATATGTGAGGCGGCGGCGCCTGAATTTCAATGTCCGATATTTCACTTTGTCTGGAGCTCTGCAAGCGCCGATGCCAGGGCGTCGTCAGAGAGCCTATAGATCGAGGCGCCTTCGGTATAGACCAGCAGGCAATCGATCTGCTTTCCTGGATAGAGCGGGGAAAGGATGGCGCGATAGATTGCAAGCTGCGCTCGATGGGCGAAAGGAATGTCGACGTCGCTGCGGGGAGGCACGCGGTTGGTCTTGTAGTCCAGAATGACGACGCGGTCCTCAAGGTCGGCCAGACGGTCGATCCGGCCGGAGACGGCGTAGGACTGGCCGCCGAGTTTCAGCGTTCCCATGAGCGAGACTTCGGCCTGTGCATGCGTACCGAACGTACCCTGAAGTTCCGGATGCGCCAGCAGCGCCATGACCGAGGCGATCAAGGCTTCCCGCTCCGCTTGAGGCCAGAAGCGCGCGGCTCGCTCGGCATAGCGTCGGGCAGCATCCGCCCGGTCCTGCGGTGCGATGTCGGGCAATGTCTGCAGCATGCGGTGAATGAAGCGGCCCTTCTGCAAGGCACGATCCGACTTCGCCTTCTCGCCGAAAAGCGCTGATGTAACGAGCAGGTTGTCGGCTTCGTCATCGACGACGGTGCCGACGCCGGAAGGGCTGAGCGGGCGGGGGAGGCTCTTCTGCGGTGGCAGCGGCCGGCTGAGACCAGCTGGCAAGCTTGCTCGTTCCACCTGTTTCTCCGGCTCTTGCATGGCCTCGAAATCACGGCGAACCTGGGCGACACGCCAGCTCAGACCCTGCCAGTCGCCATCGGGGCCGGAGAATGTCGTCAGCGTGCAGTGCTGCTCGTCTCCGCGCAGGGCGCCCGAAATCATGGCATGCCATGTGTCTGCATTCTCGCGGATGCCGCGATAGCCGCAAATGATCAGCCGGTCGGCAGCGCGCGTCATGCCGACATAAAGCAGGCGCCGATATTCCTCCTCCGCCAGGGATTGCAGCCGGGCCGTATCTGCCTGTGTCAGTGAATTGGCAAGCGCCGAGACCGGAACCCAGACCGGCAGCGGAATCTGGTCCTTGCCGGTTTCGATCAGCCGCATCTTCGGCAAGTGCGTGTGAGTGAAGGACTTGCCGCCGCCATCGACGAGGAAGACGATCGGTGCCTCCAGCCCCTTCGAGGCATGCACCGTCATGATCCGCACTTCGTTGCGGCCCTTGTCCTGCTCGCGCTTGACCGTCGGCGCTTCCAGCTCCAGCGTCGAGATGAAGGATTGCAGGCCGGGCAGACCGCTTGTTTCGTGCTCCAGCGCAAAGGTGAGGAATTCGTCGAGGATATCGCTGACCTCAGTGCCGAGCCGCGCCAGAAACTGCCGCCTCCCGCCGAAACTACCGAGCACACGAGCGTAGAAGTCATGAACGGGCAGGCTTTTCGACAAAGCAAGAAAAGTCTTCAGCCGGTCGGCTGTCAGCAGGAAGCGATCATGGCCATCCTCGGCGAACCGCTGCAGGTGGCTCCAGACGCTCTGGCCGTCATCGCGATAGGCGGCGACCGCAAAGACGTCTTCTTCGCTGAGGTCGAATAGCGGGCTTTTCAGCAGGGCACAGAGAGAAAGATCGTCTTCCGGCAGCAGCAGGAAGCGGCCGAGTGCCAGAAGATCCTGAATGGCGATATGGCTGGTCAGGATCAAGCGATCGGCGCCGGCAACCGGAATATTGCCGCGCCGCTTCAGCGCTCGGGTCAGCGCGTTGACGAAGCTGTCGCGCTTGCGCACGAGCACAAGGATGTCACCGGCCTCGATGAAACGGGCCTTGCCCTTCTCGATGATCGTCTCCCGCCCGACCAGATTGCCGATAGTCTGCGCCATCCGCCGCGCGAGAATAGCGGCAGGCGCGCTCTCGGGAGTCGAATCGAAAGGCGCCGTCCAGTCTTCCTCCTTGGCTGCCGGCTCCGGTGCGATCATCTCCCAGAGGTCGACGGCGCCGGGGTGGCCAATGCGGCTGGAGCGGTGCACCACTGGCTCGTTGACGGCGCTGAGGCCCCTGGAATTGTCCGGACTGGTGAAGACATGGTCGACCGCGCCAAGCACATCGGCCGTCGAGCGGAAGGAGAGGGGCAAGCGGATCGATGAGAACCGTTGGCCGCTGGCGCCCACCCGCCGGCGCGTCCGGTCGCTCTCCTCGGAAAAGCGTTCGGGCCGCGCCCCCTGGAACGAATAGATCGATTGCTTTTCGTCGCCCACGGCAAAGATTGTTCTGAGCGTCGGCCGTGCGCTTTCACCGGAGAAGAAGTCTTCTGCCAGAGACTGGATGACGCTCCATTGGATCGGGCTGGTATCCTGCGCCTCGTCCACCAGAATGTGATCGATGCCCTGATCCAGCTTGTAGTGGATCCATGGGCCGACGCCTTTCTTGGTCAGAAGGTCGGCCGTGCGGGTGATCAGATCCTCGAAATCGAGCTGGCTGCGCCGCTTCTTCAGCTCCTCATAATCCCGGTTCAGCCGGTCGGCGAGAATGAGGGCCGCGCGGGTCGCCCGGTACATCCGCATCAGTTTCAGCCGGTCGCGGCAGGCAACGACATGCGCACGCGCTTCGGCGATGGCCTCGGCAAGGGCAGGCGCATCCGCCAGCATCGCCTTGACGAAAAACTGGCTGTCCGATTTCGGCTCGCCTTTCGCGGTGAGCATGGTTTTTTCCAGTATCTCGGCGCGGGCGACTGGATCTGGTTCGCGTTTGGCGAGGCGCAGCGCATAGGCGATCTCTTGCGCCTTGGCGCCGCCTTTCTGATCGGCAAGCGTCAGATAAAGCTCAAGCGTTGCTCCGGAGAGGCCGGAAAGCGGCCAATATTGTCCTGCGATGCCGGTCTCCGTGTCGCTGGCGGAGAGGCCGAGCCGTGCCAGGAGCGCGGCTTCAACGCCACCTTGACGCTCTGCCGGCTCCGTAAAGCGGCGAATGGCGTTGCGATTGGCGACGATATCGCCAAGCAGCGTTTCCAGGCCTGATTCGTCGCCAAGATCGAGCACATAGGCAAAGGCGTCAGCCAATTCGGCGTCGCCATGCGGTGTTGCGGAGGCCAGCAGCGCGCGCCGGGCATCGTCGAGCAAAGTAGCTGCGGCGCGATCGTCGAGAACGGAGAAATGCCCGGCAACGTTTGCCTCGAGCGGGAATTGATGCAGCAAGGCCTCGCAAAAGGCATGGATCGTCTGGATCTTCAGGCCACCCGGCGTCTCCAGCGCCTTGGCGAACAGCCGGCGAGCTTCGGCAAGCTTGAAGAGATCGGGCTCCCTGCCTTCGATATCGGCAATGCGCTTTTTCAGCTCCTCGTCCGGCATCGTCGCCCAGGCCGCCAGCCGGTCGAAGACGCGGTTCGACATTTCGGACGCTGCCGCCTTGGTGTAGGTGAGGCACAGGATGGCCGAGGGACGCGCACCGGCCAAAAGCAGGCGGATCACGCGCTGCGTCAGGACATGCGTCTTGCCGGAGCCGGCATTGGCCGAAACCCACGCCGAGCGTTCGGGATCCGAGGCAATGGATTGCTGGATTGTCGTCCAGCCGATCCAGACGCCTGGATCGTCGCTTTCGGGCAGGGTGGCGAAGTCGTCGGCGGGAAATTCACTCATCGCCGCCGCCTTCCTGCTCGCTTTCCGCGGTCGACCACTCCGAAACGCGGGCCAGATGATCGTAATCGCCGCCATATTCGAACTGCTGCGCCGGGATCAGCCGCGACGAAAAGCCCTTCTCGCCGGACTGCAGCAGCGAGACGAATTTCACCAGTTGGTCCATCGATTCCTGCGCCAGATCCATAGCCGACTTTGTTTCCGTCTTGCCGCCGCGGCTGGAATGTTCGTTGTTGACCTGGTCGACCTTGAAGCGATCGCCGGGCCGTAGCCGGACGTAAAGCAGGTTTTCCGGCAGCAGTGTGCCGATGTTGCGGAAGGCGCCGGCTTTCAAGGCATAGGCTTCGAGCGCCAGCTGTGGGTCGAGCAGTGCGCGCGCCTGCGGCGGCGACGGATTGTAGCCGGTCTTGTAGTCGATGATATCGGCAGCCTTGTCGCTTTTGATGTCGATACGGTCGGCGACACCGGTCAGCCTGACGCCGATCGGTTCGATCTCGACCCCAGCCGGCACTTCCGTCGCCGTTTTTCGCACCTCGGGTCGTCGTTCGGCTTCCCAGTCAAGAAAAGCGCGCGCCACCTCGCGAAACCGCGGCCGCCAGACGCTATCGATATGGTCAGGCAACCGTTCGGCATCGAAGAGATCTGCAATGATGCGATCCATGGCGAGTGCCGCATCCGGCGTGCCGGCAATATGTCCTTCACGGACGAAGCGGTCGATGATCTTGTGATAGAGCGTGCCGCGCTCGGCCGGGCCTGGATCGCGATTGAACGGATCGACAGGATCGAGCCGCAGCACACGTCGGGCATAGATGGCATAGGGGTCGCGGCGCAGGCGTCCCACCTCGCTGAAGGAATAGCTCTTCGGCTGCAGCTCGGCGGGTGGTCGGGGTGCGGGCCGTAGGGCCGGGGCCTGATTGTCGCCATCGTCGATCAGACCGGCCCAGTGACGATACTGATCACCTCGTTCCCTCATGGCGCTTTCGAGATCTTCGCCCCCAAGCGCGATCAGTCGCTGTAGCCAGCGTGACGCCACAGTCGGCGTCGAGCCCTGGCGCAGCGCACGGGAGTAGATGAGGTCGCGCGTACCGTTGGCCATTTCGAAATCGTGGGCGAGCTGGCCGATGCGTCGTTCCGGCGGCTCAAGCCCGATCTCCGTCTTCATCGTGCGGGAGATGAACGGATTGTTCGCCGTCTGCCCCGGCCAGGACCCCTCATTCAGTCCGCCGAGAATCAGCGTATCGACGCTTTGCAGGCGCGCTTCCAGTGTGCCGAAGATGAAAAGGCGAGGGTGGCTGAGCGCACGAGGCTTGACCGCCTGCCCCACGCAGAGCGCCGTCATGATATCGATCCATTGTGGGCCATCCGCCTCGAGCTGGCCGTCTGTATCGATGACTTCCTTCAACAGGCTGGCGAGCGTATCTCCAGCCTCTCCTGACCAAAGTGCGGCCAGATCGCCACGTTCGTCGGCGGCCACGGCTTCCAATGCCCGGCCGGTGTTTTCAGACCATTCCGAAAGGGTCGGGAGGCCCTCGACCGTCTGCAACGAAAGCGCGGATACAAGCGGCTCGCATGCCTTGCTGACCCGTCGCGCCAGCTCGCGGGCATGTTCCACGGAATCCGAAGGAAGAGATTTGCGCCATTGCGGCGCGTGACGGTCGTTCGCCTGTTCTGCCAGCCTGAGATCCACCAAGGTTTCCAGCGTGCCGATATCGACATTGGCGACGCCACCTCGGAGCGCCAGGATTTCTAAGGCATCGACGCCCAGCCGGTGCATTTCCGGCGACAGGCCAAAGCGGGCGAGGGGATGCTTGAGCAGCGAGACGACCGCAACGGGATCGCCGGGGCGAAGCGTCGCCTCAAGTAGCAATTGCAGCAGTGTGCCTTGCGGTGTGGCATTGAGCGGCGTACCGGCCGAATCGTCTGCGGTGATGCCGAAGCGGGCGAGCTCGGCTGTGACCCGCCTGGCAAGATTGCGGTCCGGGGTGATCAAGGCCGCCTGGCTTTCGCCACCGTTGCGGCCGGGCTTGTCCAACGCCAGCCGCAGAGCGATGGCGATGGCCGTCGCTTCCTCCCGCTCGTTCGACGCCTCGATCAGCGATACATCGGCAAAGGCTTCGCTGATCGCGTCGGGGGAGAGCGTCTTGCGCCAGCTTCCCCAGCCGCTTGTCGCCTTCGCCGGCGCCAGCGCTCGCGACAGAATCTGAGCGCGCATCTGCATGGTCTCGGATGCGTCTTCGATGGTTTCGACGTCGCGCCGGGTGATGTGCAGCCGCTTGAGCAGCAGCGACAGGCCATATTGCGGATGGCTGCGGGTTGTGGGGTCTGACCGTTCTCTAGCTGCCGTTTCCGGCGCAACGAGTTGCCAGTCTTCCTCGGGCATTGTCACATCGAGCCCCGGCAGCACGATCACTCCCTGCGGCAGTGAGGCGACGGCCGCGATCAGCTCCGCGGTGGCCGGTACCGAACCGGTCGACCCCGCAATGATCACCGGCCACGGATGCTGGGCTGCCGCGATCCGCTGCGCCTCTGCGCGCAGAACAGCGTTGCGATTGCGGGCGGAAGAGGATTTGCCCAGCTCTTCGAGGCGCGCCGGCCAGAAAGCGCTGGCGATGTGCAGAAACTCGGCGGTCAGCTGCCACCACAGCGCATGTTCTTCTGCGCTAAGCGTGGCAAGCTCGCTCCACTCGCGATCCTCGGTCTCGAGTGAATCGATGAGTTCGGCAAGATTGCGCGCGAGCCATATGGCATCGGCGGGGCTGGCCGGGGCGACGAGCGGCGAATCGGAGTGAATGTCGCGCACGATCTGCGGCAGCTTGTTGCGCCAGGCAAGGATCAGCCGCGCCAGCTCCAGCAATCGTGCCGTATTGGCAAGCGGCTGCGCCAGATCGGCGGTTTCAGGCAGGGATTCCTCGAAATAGCCGCTGTCGTCGTCGGTTTCGCCAAGCGCGCGAATGACCGGCAGGATGGCCGAACTGCCGCCGAGCAGATCGACGAATTCCGAGCGCAGCACGCGCACTGCACGCCGCGTCGGCAGGAAGATGCCGACCTTGGCGAGCGACAGCGGGTCGCCTGGATCATGGCGGAAATGGTCCGTAAGCCTGCCGTCGCAGAGCGCCGCCGCGAGGGTCTTCAGGAAGGGCAACCCTGCAGGAATCGTGAGAATGCGTTGCTGGTGCCTGCACGTCATAGGCTCACGCAAACGCCCGGAACGTCCGGATCGCTTCCTCCGCCTCGTCGACCGCCTCCGGCGTACCGACTGTCAACCAATGACCGTCGAGCATGGTGCCGTAGAGCCGGTTCCTGGCGATCGCCTTGTCATAATAGGTATTGATATTGAAGGCGTCGCCAGGTGCGTCATCGAGAACCGAAGGATTGATGATCAGCGTCCCCGCATAGACAACACCGTTACCTGTTACACTGCTGTAGCGCGCGAGATGGCCGTCATCAGTCATGCTGAAATCATTCTTGCCATTATGCCCGGTCGTCTTGTCCAATGCGACGCAAAGCATGGCGAAGTCCATGCGAGCAATATCGAAGAATCCGGCTAAGTGCTCGAGATTCGTTGGTTTGCCTTCTTTTTCTCCGATCCAGAAAAGATCCGAGTTCATGACGAAAACCGGATCGCGGCCAAGAAGCTTCAGACCTTTGGCCAGTCCGCCGCCATTGTTCATCAGCGCGTCCCGTTCGTCGGAGATCAGGATTTCGAGGCCGCGATAGCCGCGCAGATGCGCCTCCATCTGGTCGGCATGATGATGAACGTTGACGACGGCTTGCTCCACCCCGGCTTCCGCCAGCGCATCCAGCGCATAGTCGATCATCGGCTTGCCGGCGATTTTCACCAGCGGCTTCGGGATAGTGTCGGTGATCGGCCGCATGCGGGTTCCGAGCCCCGCCGCCAATACCATGGCTTGCTTGATGGTCATCTGGTCTCGAACTTTCGATTCGCTATCAGCTTTCCTTAGCACAAGGCCGGAAAGCCGTCGCCCGGTCTCTGGCTGTTATGCCCGGCCGATCCCGGCCTTCTCGCACCATTCCTTGAGAGGCGCGAGCGCATCGTGTTCGAAGGCGATGGCGAGATAGGCGAGCGTGCGCGGCATATGCTTCAGATAGCCTGGCTTGCCGTCGCGTTGCAGCAGCCGCACCCAGAGGCCGGCAAGCTTGCAATTGCGCTGCGCCGACATGATCGCCCAGCTCTTCAGAAACTTCGTCTCGTCGAAGCCGCCTTGCGCATGGCGCAGCCCGAGGTAATCCATCATCAGCCGGTCGTGCAGATCGCGCTCGATCGTCACCCGCGCATCCTGTACGAGCGAGGCAACATCGTACGAGGTCGGGCCGATCATCGCATCCTGGAAATCGATGATGCCGACGCGCTTGATACCCTGTTCATGCGCGCGCCAGATGATGTTCGGCGAATGCATGTCGCGCAGCAGCAGGTTCTTTTCCGCGTCGTCGAGCTGGTCGATCAACTCGTCCCAGATCGCCAGATAGCCGGCGCGTTCTTCGTCGCTTGCCGGCGTGCCGCGCTTCCAGGGCAGGTGCCAGTCGAGAAGCAGCCGCGCTTCCATCTTCATCGCGGTGCGGTCGAAATCCGGAATGTGATGGATATGGTCTGGCGTGACTGGAATATCGTGCGGAATGGAAAGACCGTGCAGATGTGCGAGGCAGGCGACGCTCTCGCGATAGCGCTCGGCAATCGGCTTGCCATCGGCGTCCAGCACGCCGTCGGTACCGAGATCCTCGATCAGAAGAATGCCCTGATCGTAATCCGCAGCAAAGATTTCCGGCGTGGCGAAGCCGTTTTCGCGCAGGGTGTTGGCGATCGCCACGAAGGGATAGCTATCCCAGGCCAGATGCGCAACCTTCGGATAGGGCTTGCCATCGAGCACCGGCGGGCCTTCTGGCAGGCGCGGCCAATCCATCAGGATCACGCGGTCGTCGCCATTCTCCGGATAGATGGACTCATAGGCGCGCAGCGAGGCATCGCCAGTCAGGAAGCGCCTGTGCGCGCCGCGATAGCCATGCAAATCGAGAAAGGCGCGAATGGCAAGCACGCGCTCGATGCGCGCCATCTGCCTGGCCGGTGCCGTGATGATGGCTCGCCGTCCTTCGCCCTCATGCGTGAGCTTGAGATCGATGCGTTCCTTGGGTAGCTCGCCTTCGGCCATTTCGGGCCATTCGACGAGGCAGGTGCCGATCTGCAGGGCTTCATCGAAGCCGAGTTCGGTCAATTCGCTTGGGTCGCCGAGGCGATAAAGATCGAAATGCGAGACCGGGATGCGCAGCTCGTAGGATTGCACGAGCGTAAAGGTCGGGCTCGGCACGTCCAGATCTGGATCGTCGGCCATGGCGCGCAGCAGCGCACGCGCGAGCGAGGATTTGCCCGCGCCGAGATCGCCCGACAGCGCCAGGCAGTCACCGACCTTCAAGGCCAACGCCAGGTCTTCTCCGAGCTCGGCGGTGGCCGTGTCGTCTGCGAGGAAGAGGGAAATGCTGCTGTTCGACGCTGTCATTCTGCTGCGACGGAATGGGGCAATTCAGCCGAGGGAATCCGGCAGGTTACGGTCGTGCCCTTGCCCGGCTGGCTCTCGATGGAGACCTCGCCGTCGTGCAGGCTGACGAAGCTCTCGACGATGGAAAGGCCAAGGCCCGCACCGCTGCGTTTGCCGCCCTTGCCGCCGGAAGCGAAACGATCGAAGACCGAGTGGATCAGATCTTCCGATATGCCCGGACCCTTGTCGGAGACCGAGAACACGAAATCCGTGCCCTCGCGTCCGCACTTGAGCGATATTGTCGATCCCTCTGGTGCAAAATTGGCGGCGTTGGTCAGAAGCTTGAGCAGGATCTGCTTCAGCCTCTGCTGGTCGGCAACGATGGAACCGAGATGGGCAGGGACGGTGATTTCAAGCGTCACGCCGCTTTCCTGCAAGCGGTCGGCGATCTGCATCGACACTTCGTCTAGCAAGTCGCTGAGCACGATCTCGGAGTAGTTGAGCCGCATGATGCCGGCATCGACGGTCGCAAGGTCGAGAATGTCGTTGACCAGCGTCAGGAGCACCGAGGACGACGTCGAGATATGATCGATATATTCGGCCTGCCGGTCGTTCAGCGAGCCGATACCCGGCGTCTTCAAGAGGTCGGTAAAGCCGATGATGTTGGTGAGAGGCGAGCGCAGCTCGTAGGAGACGTGCTGAACGAAATCGTTCTTCAGCTCATCCGCCTTGAGCAGTGCGTCGTTCTTTTCGGTCAGTGCTCGCTCGGCGCGAACGCTGTCGGTCTTGTTGACGAAGGTCAGCATGGTCTGCGCGTTCGGCAGCGGAATGACGGCGTAGTCGAGCACCAGATTGGAGTAAAGCTCCAGGGTGCCTTGCGATGACGGCCGTTCGTCGTCGAAGCTGGTGATCTGCTCTGCGAACCGCTTCCAGCCATCCGGCCGGTCGTAGGAGGGAGCGCAGGCTTCGGCCAGCGTCTGGATATGCGTGCCCGGCTTGGCCTGTGCCTCCGTGATGTTCCAGAGGATGCGGAAAGCGGGATTGGAGAGCCGAATACGGCCATCGGGGCCGAAAACGGCGACGCCTTCGGAGAGATGATCGATGGTTTCGCCCTGAACCTTGACCAGCGTGTTGTAGCGCGTTTCGAGATCGACCTGTTCGGTCAGGTTCTCGAATACCCAGGTGGCGCCGCCTTGCGGATGCGCCGTTGCGAAAACCCTCAGGATCTGGCCGTTCGGCAGATGCCAGAGATCGGTCTGCGTATCGAGCGCGCGATAGACCGAAAGGACGCCGTCCTTCCATGTCTTCCAGTTCAGCTGTTCCGGCAGCTTCTTGGCGCCGCGCAGCCGGTCCAGAAGCTCGCTATTGTCGGGCCGCTTCTCAAGGAAGGCGATATCGAGTTCCCAGAGTTGGACAAAGGCCTGGTTGTAAAACTGCAGCCGCCTGTCGCCGTCGAAAATCGCGACAGGGGTCGCGAGATGATCGAGCGTTTCGGCATGGCTCTTCAGCGTGCGCGCCAGCTCGGCCCGAACGGCTTCCGCCTCGGAAACGTCGATCGCCATACCGGCGGAGCCGTTCGGCGATTTGACGTCGACGACGTCGAAGAAAGTACGGTTGCCGTGCACGACGGTTGAGATCTTGTCGTGGAAAGGCGATTCCGGGGTTGCGGATGCGCGGATGCGCTCGCGGGCCACGGTCGTCAGGAATTCACGCTCCTCACGGATAGCCTCTTCCGTAGAAATGGCCTCCACCGCCTCGCCATAGGCCTGGTTGACCCAGGTGAGCTTGCCTTCCGCGTCGCGCTGCCAGACCGGCAGATCGATCGCGTCGAGCAGGTTCTGAAAAGCGGAAATGGAGGTCATCAGCCTGTCGCGCTCGATCTTCAGTTCGGCTAGTTCGGCGCGCAGATTGTTGAGTGCGATGAAGCGGACGAAAGCGCGGCCGCCGGAAATGCGGCCCTGCGCTTCGAGAATTTCGTCACGGTTGGTTTCGACCACTATGTCGAAGCTCTGGCCGCTGCCGCGCAGCTTGTCGATCGCATTGTCGAGTTCGCCGGCCGACCATGATTTCAGCCAGCGGCCGAAAGCCAGGAATTCATTGTCCTGCGGCGCACCGGTTTCGACCGGCAGCTGACCCAGCAGTTCCGGCCGCGCATTCTGGCCGTCCCAGATGACGATGCGGCGGTTCTTGTCGGCGATCAGCGCCTGGTATTGCGAGATGCGTTGGTTGGCATCGGAGAGCGCCGTGCGGATTTCGCGACTCTCGCTTTCCAGATTGCCGCGCTGCCGGACCATCCAGACGGTCGAGAGCAGGGCTGCGGAGATGACGCCGATGATAACTGAGAAGACGGCCATTTCGGAAGAGGTGAAAAGGCGCACGGTCGTCTGGGCCGCAACGTCGCTTTGGGCGAGAACGGGGCCTGCCAGGCCGGTAACAAGACCGCCGAAAACGCTGAGCCGCAGCATGCGGCTGAAGGAGGCCAGCCGGCCCTTGCCACGCTTCGCCTTCGCCGAAAGCCGCCAGGCAATGCCCTGCCGCAGTCGCGCCGCCGCCCGGTTTGGCGCTGGCTGATGCAGGTTGTCTTCCCCTTCAGACATAAGAGGTCTGTCTCCGTCTTTCAGAGCATGATGCCGAAAAGTGTAAACGGTTTTCCGACGAGATCATGCTCTACTTATTTGATTGTAGAGCGAATTCAGACTTTAGGCCGAACAGACCTGAAATCATTCGGCTCTACTGTGCCGCATCCTGACAAGACATCCCATTTTCATGGCTCCGGGCTCGCCCGGTTCGTCACGAATCAAGTGTAAAAACAATACTGCCTAAGGGAATCTGCGGGAAGGGAGCTGGCTAAAAAATAAGCCCCGGCATTTGTCAATGCCAGGGCCACAAGATGTTGTGGATACTGTTTTAGCAATCAGTATCTGTAGTGGTCGGACTTGAAAGGACCGTGCGGCGTTACGCCGATATACGATGCCTGCTCTTCAGAAAGCTCGGTCAATTTTACGCCGAGCTTGGCGAGATGCAGGCGAGCGACCTTCTCGTCGAGGTGCTTCGGCAGAACGTAGACTTCGTTCTTGTATTCGCCGGGCTTGGTGAAAAGCTCGATCTGGGCCAACGTCTGGTTGGTGAACGAAGCCGACATCACGAAGGACGGGTGGCCGGTGGCGTTGCCGAGGTTCAGCAGGCGGCCTTCCGAGAGCAGGATGATGCGGTTGCCCTTGGAGAACTCGACCATGTCGACCTGCGGCTTGATGTTCGTCCACTTCTGGTTCCGCAGAGCGGCAACCTGGATTTCGTTGTCGAAGTGGCCGATGTTGCCGACGATCGCCATGTCCTTCATCGCGCGCATGTGGTCGATGCGGATGACGTCCTTGTTGCCGGTCGTGGTGATGAAGATGTCGGCCGAAGAAATGACGTCTTCGAGCTGAACGACTTCATAGCCGTCCATGGCGGCCTGCAGGGCGCAGATCGGATCGACTTCCGTGACCTTGACGCGGGCGCCGGCGCCGGAAAGCGAAGCGGCGGAACCCTTGCCGACGTCGCCGTAACCGCAGACGACGGCAACCTTGCCGGCCATCATGACGTCGGTGGCGCGGCGGATGCCGTCAACCAGCGATTCCTTGCAGCCGTACTTGTTGTCGAACTTCGACTTGGTGACGCTGTCGTTGACGTTGATCGCCGGGAAGGGCAGCAGGCCCTTCTGGCTGAGCTGGTAAAGGCGGTTGACGCCCGTCGTGGTTTCTTCGGTCACGCCCTTGATGGCGTCGCGCTGCTTGGTGAACCAGCCCGGCGAAGCCTTGAGGCGCTTCTTGATCTGCGCGAAGAGGATTTCTTCTTCTTCCGAATGCGGATTGGAGAGCACGTCTTCGCCGGCTTCAGCGCGGGCGCCGAGCAGGATATACATCGTGGCGTCGCCGCCATCGTCGAGGATCATGTTGGACAGGCCGCCATCGGTCCACTGGAAGATCTTGTCGGTGTAGATCCAGTAGTCTTCGAGGCTTTCACCCTTGACGGCGAAGACCGGAACGCCGGAGGCGGCGATTGCGGCAGCGGCGTGGTCCTGGGTCGAGAAGATGTTGCACGATGCCCAGCGAACTTCGGCGCCGAGTGCGACCAGCGTCTCGATGAGAACGGCCGTCTGGATCGTCATGTGCAGCGAGCCGGTGATGCGCGCGCCCTTCAGCGGCTTTGCTTCGCCGAATTCGGCGCGGCAAGCCATCAGGCCCGGCATTTCGGTTTCAGCGATCGAGATTTCCTTACGTCCGAAGTCGGCAAGGCCGATATCAGCGACGACGTAGTCCTTTTCAGTGCTCATGAATGTCTCCAGCCTGAACGATGCAGTCGCGCCAAGGGCAAACGCCTCAGCCGAATGCAACAAGAATTGCACGCTATAGCGTGTGGATGATGCCGTGTAGCAGGCTTCAAGGTGGAAATCAATAATGACATAAAGAAGTCTTTATATCTTTATATCCATGCGGCGCCGAAGAGGCCGGCCTACATTTCCTCGCCGAATTTGTTGGCAACTAGCTGGTCCAGCGCTTCGAGCGCTTCTGCGGCCTGATTGCCGCTTGCCGTTACCATGACGCTGCAGCCCGGGCTGGCTGCCAGCATCATCAGGCCCATGATCGATGTGCCGCCGACGGTCGTTCCGTCCTTCGAAACGGTGATGGCCGCGTCATAGGCCTCGACTGTCTGGACGAATTTGGCGGAGGCGCGGGCGTGGAGGCCTCGCTTGTTGATGATGAGGAGTTCCTTGGAAAGCTCAGTCATAGGGGCGGTGTTGTCTCGTCATTTGCCGCTGAGCACGCGGCTGGCCACGTTGATATATTTGCGACCGGCCTCTGAAGCCTCCACCAGGGCTTTCTCCATGTTGTTTTCGCCGCGCACGCCGGCGAGCTTGATCAGCATCGGCAGATTGACACCGGCGATCACTTCCGTGTGGCCGCTGTTCATGACTGATATTGCGAGATTGGAAGGAGTGCCGCCGAACATGTCGGTCAGAATGATGACGCCGTGTCCGTCATCGGCACCGGCGACCGCCTGCAGAATGTCCTGCCGCCGCTTGTCCATGTCGTCTTCGGGACCAATGCATACCGTCTCTATGAACTTCTGCGGACCAACGACATGCTCGACCGCATGCCGAAACTCTTCAGCCAGCTTGCCATGAGTGACAAGCACAAGTCCGATCATGATATTACTGCTCCCATCGCATTACGCAAACAGGTGGCCCATATCGCAATGCAGCAATGGCGTCCACCAGTGGGGGGACATCTTGGCGATGAAAAGACGAAGTGCAAGCTTAAAATATAGGATTTGAACGCCTGCCGGGGCCAAATCGGCCGATTAATCCAGTCTCGCGCCGATTTTTGCCGTTATTATGGCGAGCGGGTTCGCTGAGGTTGCAGGCAATCGGATCAAGGGCAACCGGATCGAGTCCGTAATGTCGATCCGTTCGTCTTCCGGCGGCAACCTTTCCGCCGTCGCCGGATCGACCGGACGGATGGCAAAATGAATCTCTGCCTTCGAAACGTAAGGCACGCGAACGATACCGGTGTAGCGAATTTCGATCAGGCCGGCGATCGAAGGCGGGCATTCGGCAATGATCGAGCCCTCACGCTTCGCAATCAGCACACGGTCGTCGGCGATCAGCATCGCGTTGAGCCCCAACGGCTGGGCGGTCGCAAGGCAGGAAAAGGCGAGGGCGGATTTGCCGCTTCCGGACGGCCCGAGAAACAGAAGCCCGGTCTTGCCGATGACGATCGCGGTTGCGTGGATATTGGTTGCTTCGCCGGGCATGCGGCCGCTCATGCCGTCGTTTGCGCTGGCAGCGAGAGGATGAAGCGTGCGCCGATCAGCGTCGAGCCGTCGCTCTCGATGATGTTTTCGGCCCGCAGCGATCCGCCATGCGCTTCGGCGATCTGGCGGCTGATGGAGAGACCGAGGCCGGAATTCTGCCCGAACCCTTCGGATTCCGGCCGGTCGGTGTAAAAGCGCTCGAAGATCCGATCGATATCTTCCGCCTGGATGCCGGGACCGTTGTCCTCGATATAAATGACGCAGCGCGTGCGCGTGCGCGTCAGCCGGACTGTGATCTTGCCGGTATCGTTCGGCACGAAGGACCGGGCGTTCTCGATAAGGTTGGTCACGATCTGGCCGATACGCAGGTCGTGACCTTCGACGGTGAACTTCGCTTTGTTCGCCGGTTTGCGGTCGACGACATACTCGATTTCGACGGCCTTCTTGCTGTGCCCGACCTGCCGCGAAATGTCGATCATGTCGCGCAGCAGCACTTCCAGGTCGAGCGTTCTTGCATCCGAACGGGCAAGCTCGGCATCGAGGCGCGAGGCATCCGAGATGTCGCTGATCAAGCGGTCGAGGCGGCGGACGTCATGCTGGATCACATCCATCAGCCGCTTCTTCGAATCGTCGCTTTTGGCAAGCGGCAGTGTTTCGACGGCGCTGCGCAGCGATGTCAGCGGGTTCTTCAGCTCGTGGCTGACATCGGCCGCGAAGCTTTCGATGGCATCGATGCGGTCATAGAGCGCCGACGTCATGTCGCGAAGCGCGATCGACAGATTGCCGATCTCGTCCTGGCGGGCGGAGAAATCCGGGATTTCCTCACGCTCTTTCGCCCCGCCGCGGCGCACGCGGATGGCTGCGGCCGAAAGCCGGCGCAGCGGATTGGCTATCGTGGAGGACAAAAGTAGCGACAGCACGACGTTGACCAGCGTCGCAACGCCGAAGACGCGCATGATCGCCAACCGTTCGGCATGGACGATCTTGTCGATATCGCCGGCCTGAGTCGAGAGCAGCAGCACACCGAGCACGGCGCGGAAGCGCTGGACGGGCACCGCGACCGAAACGATCAGCTCGCCCTTCTCGGTAGTGCGGACAACTGCGCCGCGCACGCCGGTGAGCGCATTCATCACTTCCGGGTAGATCGAGCCGTCGCCGCCGGGCGCTTCCTTGTAAACAGGCAGGTTACCCGGCTGCAGCATCTTGTTGAGCAACCCGCTGAACCAGTCGGACCAGCTCTGCTTCTCGTCGTCAACAGGGGGCAGGTCGTAGCGCAGCACCTGCCCGCGCGAATAGAGATGGCGGCTGTCGAGCAGCAGGTTCGCGTCGGCATCGAAGATGCGGGCGCGGGTGCGCGTCGGCGAGATTAGCCGTGTCAGCACCGGAGCGACCTTTTCCGGGTCGATCGGGAATTCCAGATCCTCGTCGTTCGGAACGGGCGTGATGCTCTGGCCCGCCTGCAGTTCCAGCAGTTTCTGCGGATCGATGGTGATGGAATTCGTGTCGACCGATGCCGAGGCCGAGACGGCGCCGGCAATGATTTCGCCCTGGGTCAGCAGGCTCTCGACGCGGGCGTCGATCAGGCCTTCGCGAAACTGGTTGAGGTAGAGGATGCCGCCGACGAGCACGACCAGGGCGGCAAGATTGAAGAACAGGATGCGGCGCGTCAGGCTCGAAAAGACGGCATTGCCGAAGATGCGGCGGATCAGAACGAAGGGATGCGTCCAGCGGCGGCGCGCGATTCGAGCGCCGCTCGGGCTTTCCGAGTCGTCTATATCTCTGTCCTGCACCAGCTGTGCCAAGCCTACGGCCCTTTCGAAGAACGGGATCACCGATCCCGTCCGCATGCTATTATTCCATTCCCAGCCGTATGGTCCAGTTAACTATCCGAGCATGATGCCGAAAAGTGTAAGCGGTTTTCGGACCACATCATGCTCCATTCTTTGATCCTAGAGCGGATTCAGATTTTAGGTTGTTCGACCTAAAATCATCCGGCTCTAGGCTGCTTCGCGGAAGCGATAGCCGACGCCATACAGCGTCTCGATCATATCAAAATCGAGGTCGACCATCTTGAATTTCTTGCGAAGCCGCTTGATGTGGCTGTCGATCGTGCGGTCGTCGACATAGACCTGCTCGTCATAGGCTGCGTCCATCAAGGCGTCGCGGCTCTTGACGACACCGGGGCGCTGGGCCAGCGAATGCAGGATGAGGAATTCGGTGACGGTGAGCGTCACCGGCTCGCCCTTCCAGGTGCAGGTGTGCCGCTCCTGGTCCATGACGAGCTGGCCGCGCTCCAGCGAGCGGGCCTGTTGCGCTGCACCCGGCTTGGCGGCTGCGGTACCGCCGGCGGCGTTCGCGGCTTCGCGAGCCGAAGCGCGGCGAAGCACCGCCTTGACGCGCTCGACCAGCAGGCGCTGCGAGAAAGGCTTGGTGATGAAGTCGTCGGCGCCCATCTTCAGGCCGAAGAGCTCGTCGATCTCCTCGTCCTTGGAGGTCAGGAAGATCACGGGCAGATCCGACTTCTGGCGCAGGCGGCGCAGCAGCTCCATGCCATCCATGCGCGGCATCTTGATATCGAAAATCGCCAGTTGCGGCGGCCGTGCCAGCAAGCCGTCAAGCGCCGAAGCTCCGTCCGTATAGGTCTCTACCTTATATCCCTCTGCTTCCAAGGCAATCGACACGGAAGTCAGGATATTGCGGTCGTCGTCAACGAGCGCGATTGTCAACATGGTATTCGTCTCCGTCATCAGTGCGCGTCTCCCGGATTTGGAATCCAGCCCAGGCGGTCTGCCAGCTCGGTGGCGGTAACCTGGCGCGCTTATGAGGATAAAGGTGGAACAAATTGTGGCAAAGATAAAGGGGAGGATTGTCGCGCGGCAATTCGCTTGCTCAAGGGTTGTGCGACGAAACGTCCCGGTGGCCGTTATTCAAACGATTTAAAATTGCTTCATTTTATTTAAATCGATTAAATATCTGATATCATTAAATATTTTTCGCTTTTTGCTCTTGTGCTTTTAAAAAGACGCCTCTACGCTTTAGACAATTCTAACGGCCAAGCCCTTGCAGAGGAAAAACTGATGGAGCAATTCGGCGTCCGCAATCCCGCAACCGAACTGGGATCGATCGGCCTGGGAGCCGCCGCCAGTGTGCGTTATAATCTCATGGAGGCTCACCTCTATGAGGAGGCGATTCGTCGCCGCGAAGCCGATCTGACGGCCGACGGCGCGCTGAGGGCGATCACCGGCCAGCACACCGGCCGCTCCCCGAAGGACAAGTTCGTCGTGCGCGATGCCACCACCGAGGACCAGATCTGGTGGGACAACAACAAGCCGATGTCGCCGGAGCATTTCGCACTGCTGCATGAAGACATGTTGGCTCATGCGCGCGGCAAGGACCTGTTCGTTCAGGATCTCATCGGCGGCGCCGACCGCGAATATGCCCTGCCGACGCGGGTCATCACCGAATTCGCCTGGCATTCGCTGTTCATCCGCAACCTGTTGATCCGTCCCGAGCGTTCAGCGCTTGAAAGCTTCGTGCCGAAGCTGACGATCATCGACCTGCCGAGCTTCCGTGCCGATCCCGAGCGCTACGGTTGCCGCACCGAGACGGTCATTGCCTGCGATTTCGTCAACGGCATCGTCCTGATCGGCGGCACCTCCTATGCCGGCGAAATGAAGAAATCGGTCTTCACGGCGCTGAACTACCTGCTGCCTGAGCGTGGCGTCATGCCGATGCACTGCTCGGCCAATGTCGGCCCGGATGGCGACGCGGCAATCTTCTTCGGCCTGTCCGGTACGGGCAAAACGACTTTGTCTGCCGATCCAACGCGCACGCTCATCGGTGATGACGAACATGGCTGGGGCGAAAACGGCATCTTCAATTTCGAGGGCGGCTGCTACGCCAAGACCATCCGCCTTTCGGCCGAAGCCGAGCCGGAAATCTATGAGACGACCCGCCGTTTCGGCACCGTGCTGGAAAACGTCGTGCTCGACGAGCATGGCCGGCCGGATCTCGACGATGGTTCGCTGACGGAGAACACCCGCAGCGCCTATCCGCTGCACTTCATCCCGAATGCTTCGGAATCCGGCATTACCGGTCATCCCGAGACGATCATCATGCTGACGGCGGATGCCTTCGGCGTCATGCCGCCGATTGCCAAGCTGACGCCGGATCAGGCGATGTACCACTTCCTGTCCGGCTACACCGCCAAGGTCGCCGGCACGGAAAAGGGCGTCGTTGAGCCGGAAGCCACGTTCTCGACCTGCTTCGGCGCACCCTTCATGCCGCGTCATCCGACCGAGTACGGTAACCTGCTGAAGGAACAGATCGCCCGCCACGACGCCAGCTGCTGGCTGGTCAATACCGGTTGGACCGGTGGCGCCTACGGCACTGGCCGCCGCATGCCGATCAAGGCGACGCGCGCGCTTCTGGCCGCAGCTCTGAACGGTGATCTCGACAATGTCGAGTTCCGCATCGATCCGAACTTCGGCTTTGCGGTGCCGGTTGCCGTCGAAGGCGTCGAAAGCGCCATTCTTGATCCGCGCTCGACCTGGGCGGATGGAGAAGCCTACGATGCGCAGGCCGCAAAGCTGGTGCAGATGTTCGTCACCAACTTCGCCAAGTTCGAGGCCCATGTGGACGGTAATGTCCGCGACGCGGCACCGGGATTGCGGGTTGCCGCGGAGTAGATTTTCCGCAACAGCAGTGACTCACGTGAAACCCGGCGGCCATTCCGCCGGGTTTTTCGTTTCGCGTGATGTTTTCAAGCGCTTTACAATGTGGAATAGAGCGATTTCAGGAAAAGTGCTCAGCGGTTTTCCGCCCGGAAATGCGTAAACTGCCGATAGAGCGGGGAGGCGGCTTCAGCCGGATATTCTTCGACCTCTGCAGTTGCGGAGAAAACCATGGCCAGCGAAGCGCTTTACATTAACGACCGGATTACCATCGCCGGCTGGGAGCTGACGGAACAATTCGTTCTGGCTGGCGGCCCCGGCGGTCAGAACGTCAACAAGGTGGCGACTGCGGTCCAGCTGTTCTTCAACGTTCAGAATTCGCCTTCACTGACCGATCGCGTCAAGGCGAATGCGACCAGGCTCGCCGGCCGGCGCGTCTCCAAGGACGGCGTCCTGATGATAGAGGCCAGCCGTTTCCGCAGCCAGGACCGCAACCGCGAGGATGCGCGCGAGCGCTTGAAAGAGCTGATCCTCGAGGCCGCCGCCCCGCCGCCGCCGCCGCGCAAGAAGACAAAGCCAACCAAAGGCTCCATCGAACGCCGGCTGAAGGAAAAATCCGGGCGCTCTGAGGTCAAGAAGATGCGCGGCAAGGTTGGTGGCGATTAGAGCATGTCGCGCAAAAGTGTGCAGCGGTTTTTGCGGCTACGACATGCGTGAAATCAAAGAGCTAAAGCGCGTGAAGCGAATCTTAGAGATTGCGACGTGCTTTAGGCTTGCCTTTTCGGGCTGCTCCGAATCGCCTGCCGCGCTATCTTGCATGGATTGAATTTTGGAAGGCCGTCATGCTCCTCCCCAACGGAATTCGCCATCTCCCGGGCTATCTCGACCGCGCCAAGCAGGAAGCGTTGGTCGAGGCAATCCGTGCCATCGTGACCGAGGCGCCGCTGTTCACGCCTGTCATGCCCGGCACCGGCAAGGAAATGTCGGTACGCATGACCAATTGCGGCGAACTCGGCTGGGTTACGGACAAGCAGCGCGGCTACCGCTATCAGCCGACGCATCCGGTCACCGGCAAGCCTTGGGCGGCCATGCCATCGCAACTGCTGAATCTATGGAACGATATAGCTGGCTATGAAAAGCCGCCGCAGGCCTGCCTCGTTAATTTCTATGCCGACGATGCCCGCATGGGCCTGCATCAGGACAAGGACGAACTGGATCTCAATGCGCCCGTACTGTCGATCTCGCTCGGCAATACCTGCCTTTTTCGGGTAGGCGGCCTCAACCGCAATGATCGCACGCTATCTTTCAAGCTTTCGAGCGGCGACATCGTCGTTCTGGGTGGCGAGGGCAGGCTCTGCTTCCACGGTGTCGACCGCATCTATCCCACGACATCGACCTTGCTGAAGAACGGCGGCCGGATAAACCTGACCTTAAGGCGAGTAACCCCATAAATAGGCTGATTAGCGACGAATGCGATTGGGGTGATGTTGGCAAGGCTGAGAACGAAACCGGAGTTGATCTTTGCGGCCCTGATCGTTGCTTTGGGATTGGCGAAAGGTCTCTACTTCCTGATATCCTTGTGGGTCTTAACGCCAGACGGAATGTCCGTCATGACCGACCGTCTGCCTTATTGGGATTTCACCAATCTGTGGGGCGGCGCGGTAATGGCGCTCAAGGGCAATGTGGCCTATCTGTTCGATGTCGAGGCTTACCGGAGGGAGCTTCGGCTGCTCCTGTCGCCGCTGATGCAGAATCAGGAATGGAGCTACCCGCCCTCCATGCTGTTGATTGGCGCCCCACTTGCCGGGTTGCCGATTTTCGTCGCCTATGTCGTTTGGACGTTGGGAACGCTTTTTCTGCTGTTCCTGGCAACGAGACCCCTTGATCTGGCCTGGTGGGCGCGCGTGCTAATCGTGATTTCGCCCGCAGCCATGGTCGACGCCATCTTCGGGCAGAATGGGGCCCTGACGACGGCGCTCCTGTTATCGGGGCTGCTGTTTGCGCCAGGGCGGCCCATCATCGCGGGTATTCTGCTCGGCTTGCTGACTGTGAAGCCGCAGCTTGGCGTCCTCGTGCCGTTCTGCTTGCTTGCCAGTGGCAACTACCGCGCCATTCTTTCGGCGGGCGTGACGGCTCTTCTGCTGGTGATTGTGACAGGCCTGTTATTCGGCTTCGATGTCTGGATGTTGTTCCTGACGGAAACGCGGCCGCTGATGACGGCCATTCTGGAGGCGCCCTTTCCACAGGGGTATCAGGTCAACGCCACGACATTTTTCATGCTGGCGCGATCCTTGGGGCTCGGCCTTACGGCTTCCTATTCATTGCAAATGATGGTTTCGATCGCGGCCATTACCACGACCCTTTGGCTTTGGCGTCGCAAGACAGCCTTTGAACATCGAAGCAAGGTCTGTCTTACGATCGTCTTGACACTTATCGCCACGCCCTATGGCTATTCCTACGACGCTATTCCCATAAATGTCGCCGCCGGATATTTCTTTTTCACCTATCGGGGCTTGTTGGCTCCTCTCGGCATCGCCTGGCTTTATCCCCTGTTCAATCAGCAGATCGCGCGGCAGGTGCTGCCGCTCGGAGCCTTGTTCCCCGCCGGATTAGCGATATGCATGCTCATCCGCATCCTGCGCGATAGCGCTTGGCAGGAAACGGGAGCGGTAGCTGCAATCGAGAAAGCCCCTATCAAAGCTTCCTGAGCGCAACCTGTTCGATCAGATGGTTCTTGCCTTTCTGCAGAATGAGATCGGCGCGTGGGCGCGTCGGCAGGATGTTCTGGCGCAGGTTCTTGAGGTTGATGTTCTTCCAGAGCCCTTCGGCGATCGTCAGCGCCTCTTCTTCGCTGATCGAGGCATAGCGGTGGAAGAAGGAGTTCGGGTCGCGGAAGGCGGTCTCGCGCAGCTTCATGAAGCGGGCGACATACCAGTTGTGGATCAGATCCTCGTCGGCGTCGATATAGATCGAGAAGTCGAAGAAGTCGGAGACCATCGGCACGATCTTGCCGTCCGCCGGCAAATGCCGCGATTGCAGCACGTTGATGCCCTCGAAGATCAGGATATCCGGGCGGTCGACGGTCTTGAATTCGTTCGGCAGCACGTCGTAGACGAGGTGCGAATAGCAGGGCGCCTGCACATTCGGCTGCCCGGCCTTGATCGCGGACAGGAAGCGCAGGAGGGCCGCGGTATCGTAGCTTTCCGGAAAACCCTTGCGCTGCATCAGGTTGCGGCGCTGCAGCTCGGCGTTCGGGTGCAGAAAGCCGTCCGTCGTGATGAGATCGACCTTCGGGCTCGACGGCCAGCGGCGCAGCAGTTCCTTGAGGATACGGGCCGTGGTGGATTTGCCGACGGCAACGGAGCCTGCGATACCGATGACGAAGGGCGTCTTGGCGACATCGGAAAGGCTGAGGAAGCGATTGCGCTGCTCGAACAGGATCTGCGAGGATTCGACATGCGAGGACAAAAGCCGCGACAGCGACAGATAGATCCGGCGGACTTCCGTAAGATCGATCGGGTCGCCCATCGAGCGCAGCCGCGTCACTTCGTCGGCGGTCAGCGTCAATGGCGTATCGGCCCGGAACTTCGCCCACTCTTCCGAGGAAAAGAAATAATAGGGCGAATAGTCTTTCGCCTGGAAAATATCGAGCGTCTCGGGCGCAGGCGGGGTCTTGGTCGCTATGGTCATCGCTTTCTACCGGCTCGCCTTCTCTTGAAGGCCGGATTGGGCAGTGCGCCTTTCGAGCTCGCCCATGACATTCTGCAACGGAATGCCTGCAATCTTCAATACGACCAAAAGGTGATATAGTACGTCGGCGGCCTCATAAGTGAGGTTGTCGTGATCGTTGGTGATCGCAGCCATCACAGCCTCGATCGCCTCTTCGCCGAGCTTCTTGGCCGCTTTCGGCTGGCCGGCTGCAACAAGCTTCGCCGTCCAGGATTCGTCTGGTGATGCCTTGGAGCGTTCCTCGACAATTCGTTCGAGGTCGGAAAGGGTAAATCCGCTCATTGGTGCGTTGCCTTTTAATCGAGCCGCATGGGGATGCCGCGCTCGGCCATGTAGCGCTTTGCCTCGCCCACCGAATAGGTGCCGAAGTGGAAGATCGATGCAGCAAGCACCGCCGTTGCATGGCCTTCCTTGACGCCGGCGACAAGGTCGTCGAGATCGCCGACACCACCGGATGCGATGACGGGAACGCGCACCGCATCGGCGATCGCCCGCGTCAGCTCCAGATCGTAGCCGACCTTGGTGCCGTCGCGGTCCATCGAGGTGACGAGCAGCTCGCCGGCACCGCGTTCGACCATCTTGCGGGCGAAGTCGACGGCGTCGATGCCAGTCGCGTTGCGGCCGCCATGGGTATAAATCTCCCAGGCGCTTAGATTATCGCCACCGAGTGCTTCGGTGCGCCGCCGCTTGGCGTCGATCGACACGACGATGCATTGGTTGCCGAATTTGTCGGCCGCCTCGGCCACGAAATCGGGGTTGTTGACCGCCGCTGAATTGATAGAAACCTTGTCGGCGCCGCAGAGCAGCAGCTTGCGGATGTCGGCGATGGCGCGCACGCCGCCGCCGACCGTAACAGGCATGAAGCATTGCTCGGCGGTGCGCGCCACCACGTCGAAGATGGTGTCGCGATTGTCGGAAGAAGCCGTAATGTCGAGGAAGCAGAGTTCGTCGGCTCCGGCGGCATCATAGGCCTTTGCCGCTTCTACGGGATCGCCGGCATCGACGAGGTTGACGAAATTGACACCCTTGACGACGCGGCCGTCCTTGACGTCGAGGCAGGGGATGACGCGGGCTTTGAGTGTCATTGCACTGCCTCCCTGGCCTGCTTGATCAGCGCCAGCGCTTCCTTGGGATCGATGCGGCCATCATAGAGCGCGCGGCCGGAAATCGCACCCTCCAGTTTGCGGGCGTCCGGCTCGATCATGCGCTTGATATCGTCAAGCGAGGCAAGTCCGCCCGAAGCGATGACGGGGATGGAAACGGCCTCGGCCAGTTCCAGTGTCGAGGCCCAGTTGATGCCAGTCAGAATGCCGTCGCGATCGATATCGGTATAGATGATCGCGGCAACGCCTGCGCCCTCGAACTTTTTCGCAAGTTCGATGACGCCGAGTTCGGAAGCTTCCGCCCATCCTTCGACGGCTACCTTGCCGCCCTTGGCGTCGATGCCGACGGCGACATGACCCGGAAATCTCCTGCAGGCTTCGATGACCAGCGCTGGATCGCGCACGGCGACGGTGCCGAGGATGACGCGTGTCAGCCCGCGCGACAGCCAGTTTTCGATGTGATCGAGCGTGCGGATGCCGCCGCCGAGCTGCACCGGGTTCTTCGTTGCCTTGAGAATGGCGTCGACGGCAGCGCCGTTGACGGTCTCGCCGGCGAAGGCACCATTGAGATCGACCACATGTAGCCACTCGAAGCCCTGGTCTTCGAAGGCTTTCGCCTGCGCACCGGGATCGGGATTATAGACGGTCGCCTGCTCCATGTCGCCGAGCTTGAGGCGCACGCATTGGCCGTCTTTTAGGTCGATAGCGGGGAAAAGAATCATGATGTCTGTCCTTGGAGCGCGAGCCTTATGGCTTCCAGCGCAAGAAATTGGCGATCAGGGCAAGGCCGAGTTTCTGGCTCTTTTCCGGATGGAACTGCGCGCCGGCGATATTGTCGCGGCCGACAAAGGCGGTCATCGAGCCGCCATAGCTCGTCGTCGCGATGACATCGTCGCCGTGTTCGGCAGCCAGATGGTAGGAATGGACGAAATAGGCGTGCAGGCCGTCAGGCCCGGTCGCGATCCCGTCGAACAGGGCGTGCGGATGGCGCAGGTCGAGCGTATTCCAGCCGATCTGTGGGATCTTGAGGCTAGGGTCGCTCGGCGTCATTTCCTTGACGTCGCCCTTGATCCAGCCAAACCCTTGGGTAACGGTCTTTTCCAGACCGCGCGACGACATTAGCTGCATGCCGACGCAGATGCCGAGGAAGGGGCGGGCCTTATGCTCCACAACGTCGATAACCGCTTCCGCCATGCCAGGCACGGCGTCCAGGCCGCGGCGGCAATCGGCATAGGCGCCGACGCCGGGAAGGACGATGCGGTCGGCGGTGGCAACGCGCTCGGCGTCATCGGTGAGGTCAATCTCTGCGTCGATGCCGGCCTCGCGGGCAGCGCGCTCGAAAGCTTTCGTGGCCGAGCGCAGATTGCCGGAACCATAGTCGATAATCGCGACGCGCATTGTCAGCGTCCTCCGTCATAGCCGGGAAGACCGAAGCTCGGGCCTGGGCGGCTGGTATTGGTATTAGGTGCTGGAATATCCCAATTCCTTGGGTGGATATCCTCTTTTGACTCCTGCTCGAGCTGGGAAAAATGGATCTCTTCCGCTGTCGCAAGGTCGCGCGCAGAAACGAGATTCTCTATCTTCCAGCCCCGGTTGATCAGCCGCTGTCCTGCAGCGTCCGGTCCCTCAAGTCCCGCCAGGATGTGAACGCCGAGCCATATGGCGGCACCGGCGATGAAAAACCCCGAATGGCGCATCAGCTCCAGGGCGAAGCCCTGCAGCAGCACGGCAGCGACGGCGTGCAGCCAGAGGCGGTGATAGAGCATCCACAGGCTTGGAAATACGAAGGCTTTCCACGAAAAGCCGTCGCGGATGAATCGCGTTCCGTCGCGATACCGATCCGATGCTTCGGATCGATCGGGCGTCCCTGGCGGAGTCAAAATCAGATAGCTTGCCATTTCCTCAATTCCCCATTTTGGGGCTTAGGCGAGCGTGCCTTTCGTCGAGGGCACCCGGCCTGCCTGCCGCGGATCGATCTCGGTTGCGGTGCGCAATGCGCGTGCAACGGCCTTGAAGCATGTCTCGGCTATATGGTGATTGTTGGCGCCATAATGGTTGAGGATATGCAGCGTGATGCCGGCATTCTGCGCCAGAGCCTGGAAGAACTCGCGTACCAGCTCGGTATCGAAGGTGCCGATCTTCGGGGCGCTGAAGGAAACGTTCCAGACGAGGAACGGCCGGCCCGAGAGGTCGACGGCCGCCTTGGTCATCGTCTCGTCCATGGCAAGGTCGATCGAGGCATAGCGCGTGATGCCGCGCCGGTCGCCGAGCGCCTTGGCGATCGCCTGGCCGATTGCGATGCCGGTGTCTTCAACGGCATGATGATCGTCGACATGCAGATCGCCCTTGGTGTCGATCTCCATGTCGATCAGCGAATGTCGCGAGAGCTGTTCCAGCATATGGTCGAAGAAGCCGACACCGGTCGAAATCGTCGATTTGCCGCTGCCGTCGATGTTGACGGAAACGGAGACCGAGGTCTCGTTGGTCTTGCGGGAAACGCTTGCCGTGCGGCTCGCTGCGGTCTCTGCCATGGGATGCTCCATCGGAATACGGGGGTTCCTTATCAGGCGTATCGGGAAATATCCAGAAGTTACGCGCGAGGCCTACGCCTTTAGCCGGCTCGCACGGATTAAACCGGCATGGCTGCCATTTGCAATCGTCAAAAGCCCTCTTACATAGGTGCTGACGGGGCCGAAACGCGGCCCGGCAGAAAGCCCGCCGGAACGGGGGCAAACAGGTGTTAAATGACGACAATCGTGACTATTCGCAAGAACGGCAAGGTCGTGATGGCTGGTGATGGCCAGGTGAGCCTTGGCCAGACCGTAATGAAGGGCAATGCGCGCAAGGTTCGCCGCATCGGCAAGGGCGATGTCATCGCCGGTTTTGCCGGCGCGACCGCTGATGCCTTTACGCTGCTCGAGCGCCTTGAAAAGAAGCTCGAACAATATCCTGGCCAGTTGATGCGCGCCGCCGTCGAGCTCGCCAAGGACTGGCGGACCGACAAGTATCTGCGCAACCTCGAAGCTATGATGCTGGTTGCCGATAAGCAGGTAACGCTCGCCATCACCGGCAACGGCGATGTGCTCGAGCCCGAACATGGCGCCATGGCGATCGGCTCCGGCGGCAATTTTGCGCTCGCCGCCGCACGCGCGCTGATGGATAGCGACAAATCCGCTGAGGAAGTCGCCCGCCGCGCCCTCGATATCGCTGCCGACATTTGCGTTTACACGAATCACAACGTGATTCTGGAAACGCTGGATGCCGAAGTCTAAGACGTTCCTCTCTTGATAGTTTCTAGCCCTGATAGGGAACATACGAAATGACCACTTTTTCCCCCCGCGAGATCGTTTCCGAACTCGACCGCTACATTGTCGGCCAGCATGAGGCCAAGCGCGCAGTAGCGATTGCCCTGCGCAACCGCTGGCGCCGCCAGCAGCTCGAGCCCGATCTGCGCGACGAAGTCATGCCCAAGAACATTTTGATGATCGGCCCGACCGGTGTCGGCAAGACGGAAATCTCCCGCCGTCTCGCCAAGCTTGCCGGCGCGCCTTTCATCAAGGTCGAAGCCACCAAGTTTACCGAAGTCGGCTATGTCGGCCGCGACGTCGAACAGATCGTCCGCGATCTCGTCGAGGTCGGCATCGGCCTGGTGCGTGAAAAGAAGCGCGCCGAGGTGCAGGCCAAGGCGCATATGAGCGCCGAGGAGCGTGTGCTCGATGCCCTAGTTGGTGCGACTGCATCGCCGGCGACGCGTGACAGCTTCCGCAAGAAGCTGCGCGATGGCCAGCTCGATGACAAGGAAATCGACATCGAAGTTGCCGATACCGGTTCCGGCATGCCCGGCGGCTTTGAAATCCCCGGCATGCCCGGCGCCAATATCGGCGTGCTCAACCTGTCGGAAATGTTCGGCAAGGCCATGGGCGGCCGCACCAAGAAGGTGCGCACCACGGTCAAGGATTCCTACAAGGAACTCGTGCGCGACGAATCCGACAAGCTGATCGACAACGAGGCGATCCAGCGCGAAGCCGTGCGTTCGGCGGAGAATGACGGCATCGTCTTCCTCGACGAGATCGACAAGATCGCGGCGCGCGACGGCGGCATGGGTGCCGGTGTCTCGCGCGAAGGCGTGCAGCGCGACCTGCTGCCGCTGGTCGAAGGCACGACGGTTTCGACGAAGTATGGCCCGGTCAAGACGGACCATATCCTCTTCATCGCCTCCGGTGCCTTCCACGTTTCCAAGCCGTCTGATCTGCTGCCGGAATTGCAGGGCCGCCTGCCGATCCGCGTCGAGCTGAAGCCGCTGACCAAGGAAGATTTCCGTCGCATCCTGACCGAGCCGGAAGCCAGCCTCATCCGCCAGTACAAGGCGCTGATGGAAACGGAAGATCTGAAGCTCGATTTCACCGACGACGCCATCGACGCCCTTGCCGATGTCGCCGTGCACCTGAACTCTACCGTCGAGAATATCGGCGCACGCCGCCTGCAGACGGTCATGGAGCGCGTGCTCGATGAGATTTCCTACAATGCTTCGGACCGTGCCGGTGTCTCGGTGACCATCGATGCCGCCTATGTCCGCGAGCATGTCGGCGATCTCGCAACCAACACCGATCTGTCCCGCTTCATCCTGTAACAGGACGGATAAAGGCGATCTAAAACAGTAAATACTCGACAACAGGCCCCCAACTTTCTA
The DNA here is from genome assembly GCF_016429255.1 of Rhizobium sp. ASV8. Taxonomy (GTDB): domain Bacteria; phylum Pseudomonadota; class Alphaproteobacteria; order Rhizobiales; family Rhizobiaceae; genus Rhizobium. The sequence goes on along the minus strand of NZ_JAELUG010000016.1, from coordinate 11,589 downwards.
GTTAGGGGCCTGTTTCCTTATGTCGGGTGGCTTTATTCGGCCAAGATTATCCGTCAGGCAACCGCAAGGAAACATCGGTTGAAACTTCGACAGGACAGCCATCTTGCGACGTATACTGATCACTCTTCTTCTGGCCGTCGTCAGCCTCGCTTGGGTGCCCGCCTATGCGGACGCGGCAAGTGCAGTGCCGCCAGGCAACCGCAATGCCGAACAGCCGCCGGTCCCCGGCGCTTCCGTCCGGCGCACGCGCGGCACCAGCTCCACCTTCGAGCGAAAATACCAGAAGGTGCGAGAGCTGCTGGCGACCGACAAGAAGCTGATGTCGAAGATCAAGTCGACGGCGCGCGCCTACGGCATCGATCCCATCCACATTATCGGTGCATTGGTCGGCGAGCACACCTACAATGTCGACGCCTATGACGGCCTGCAGTCCTACTACGTCAAGGCGGCCTCCTACGCCGGCCAGAACTTCCGCTTCGCCTATAACGGCGAAAACGTCGACGATTTCGTCGCCCGGCCGCAATTCGATGCCTGCAAGAGCAAGAAGGACTCCTACAGCCTCTGGATCTGCCGCGAAGATGTCTGGGAAGACGATTTCCGCGGCAAGACGGTCGGTGGAAAATCCTATCCGGACAATCGCTTTAGCGCGGTATTCTTCCAGCCCTTCTATGCCGGGCAGACCTTCGGCCTCGGCCAGGTTAATCCGCTGACGGCATTGGAACTCTCCGATCTCGTCAGCCGCACATCAGGCATTCCGAAGCTGGATGAGAAGGATGCCGGCGGCGTCTACAAGGCGATCATGGATCCCGATCTGTCGCTGGCTTTCGTCGCTGCGGCGATCCGCAAGTCGATCGATGACTATCGCTCGATCGCCGGCATGGATATTTCAGGCAATCCGGGCGTTACCGCGACCCTCTACAATCTCGGTAATTCGCGCCGGCGCGCCGCCGCCCTCGCCGCCAAGAATCGCGGCTCTTCGCAGCCGATCTGGCCAGAAGAGAATTATTACGGCTGGCTCATCAACAATAAGCTGAGTGATCTGAAGTCGCTGTTGTAAAGCATGTCGCGTAAAAGCGTGCAGCGGTTTTGCGGCAACGACCTGCACGAGAGCAAAGATCCAAAGCGTTTAGCGCGACCTTTTACCGTCTGGATTTCGGGAGCGGCGTTCACCATATCGGATGGATGCGCCGCTCCTGTCGCAATGATCATCAATGGCCCGATTTTCGAGGAGAATGGATCCCATGGACATGTTTCCGGAAGCCTTCTCCCCACCGGCGCCTATCCCGCGCACCGTCCCGCCATCGCGATGGACGATCATCAAGACCATCCTGCGCAATCCGTTGGAGCTTTGGGGAGAGCCTTCCTACACGCTGCCCTGGATCAAGACGAAGTTCTTCAACGAGCGAACGCTGATCGTCAATGATCCCGGCCTGATCAAGCATATTCTGGTCGACAATTCAGCCAACTATCGCATGGCTGACATCCGCCAGCTGGTGCTTCGGCCGATCCTGCGTGATGGATTGTTGACGGCGGAAGGCCCTGTTTGGAAGCGCTCGCGCAAGGCCGTGGCTCCGGTCTTTACGCCGCGCCACGCCCAGGGCTTCGCCGGCCAGATGCTGAGCCAGAGCCTGGAATACCTGCACAAATACGATGATGTCGACGGCGACGGCGCGGTGTTTGATATCGGTGCCGATATGACCGAGCTGACCTTCGTCATTCTGGCCGAAACCTTGTTCTCGGGCGAGATCGTCACCGAAAGCACCAGTTTTTCCGACGATGTCAACGAGCTGCTGCATCGCATGGGCCGTGTCGATCCGATGGATCTCTTGCGCGCGCCGTCCTGGGTGCCGCGCTTCACCCGCATCGGCGGTCAGCGCATGCTCGACAAGTTTCGCGGCATTGTCCGCAATACCATGGATCAGCGCCTGGAAAAGATGCGCAGCGACCGCGCAAGCGCACCGGACGACTTCCTGACCTTGCTTCTGGAGAAAGCCGGTCCCGACGGGCTGACGATGGAGGAGATAGAGGACAATATCCTCACCTTCATCGGCGCCGGCCATGAGACGACGGCCCGCGCCCTGGCCTGGACGCTCTATTGCGTCGCCAAAAGCCCGCATATCCGCCAAGCCATGGAAGAGGAAATCGACCGGGTGCTGGCAACCGATGCCGAGCCGGTCTCCTGGCTTGATCTGATGCCCTATGTTCGCGCCTCTTTCGAAGAGGCGATGCGTCTTTATCCACCGGCGCCGTCGATCAATCGCGCCGCCATCGCCGATGACGAATGGACGAGCCCCGAGGGCGAGCGTGTGACGATAGAGAAGGGGATCACCGTGCTGATCATGCCGTGGACCCTGCATCGCCATGTGCTCTACTGGGAAAAGCCGCGCGCCTTCATGCCCGAGCGTTTTCTTCCGGAGAACCGCGGCAAGATCAACCGCTTCCAGTATCTTCCCTTTGGCGCCGGCCCGCGGGTCTGCATCGGTGCGACCTTCGCCCTGCAGGAAGCGGTTATCGCCCTTGCCGTAATGATGCGGCGTTTTCGTTTCGATGCGATCGACGGCACGGATCCCTGGCCGGTGCAGAAGCTGACGACCCAGCCGCGCGGCGGATTGCCGATGCGCGTGACACGGCGATAGAGCATTTTACAGCATCGGCCCGAAAATCTGACACCATTTTCGGAAAGCCTGATGCGTAGCTTCAAAGAGATGGGGCGGTTCAACGCTTCAGCGAAAAACTGAACCACTTGGCTTTTTTGACACTTTCCGATTGTTGCCGGCTATTGTTTCCCGTGCTGCATAAATCTTTCGAATTATTGCCAAATTGACGGAGAGCGAAACAACCCGCAAAGTGGCAGCATATGAAAGTTGAGCCGTGAAACGGCCTTGAGGAGTATTTGGCATGAGCCGCATTGAAAAGAACGGTCTACAGATCGAACCGGTACTTTATGATTTTCTCGTCAAGGAAGCTCTTCCTGGCTCGGGCGTGGACGCCGAGAGGTTTTTTGCAGGCTTCTCCGAGATCGTCCACGATCTCGCGCCGAGGAATAGAGAACTTCTCGCCAAGCGTGACCGCATGCAGGCGGCCCTCGACGACTGGTATCGCAAGAATGGCGCGCCGGTCGACCTCGCCGCTTACGAGACCTTCCTTGGCGAAATCGGCTACATCGTGCCGGAAGGCCCGTCCTTTGCGGTCTCGACGACCAATGTCGATCCGGAAATCTCTCACATTGCTGGCCCGCAGCTCGTTGTTCCCGTCATGAATGCGCGTTATGCGCTGAATGCCGCCAATGCACGTTGGGGATCGCTCTATGACGCGCTTTACGGCACCGACGCCGTTCCCGAGACCGACGGCGCCGAGAAGGGCAAGGGATATAATCCCAAGCGCGGCGAAAAGGTCATCGCCTGGGTTCGCGATTTCCTCGATTCGACAGTGCCGCTCGCCGGCGCCAACTGGAAGGATGTTACCGGCCTTGCCGTGAAGGATGGCGCCCTGGCGATTGCGACCAAGGGCGGCGCGACCAAGCTGGCCGATGGCAGCCATTTCGCCGGCTACCTCGGTGATCCGGCCAGCCCGACGCATATCCTGCTGAAGCAGAACGGTATCCATATCGAAATCGTCATCGATGCGAGCACGACCATCGGCAAGTCGGATCCGGCCGGCATTTCCGATGTCCGCCTGGAATCGGCCATCACCACGATCATGGATTGCGAAGATTCGATCGCAGCCGTCGATGCCGAGGACAAGGCCGAGGTCTACCGCAACTGGCTTGGCCTGATGAAGGGTGATCTGACGGAAGAAGTCGCCAAGGGCGGCAAGACCTTCACGCGCCGCCTCAATCCCGACGTCACCTATACCGCGCCGGACGGCAGCACGTTCGACCTGCATTGCCGCTCGCTGATGCTGGTGCGCAATGTCGGTCACCTCATGACCAATCCGGCTATCCTCGACCGCGATGGCAACGAGGTGCCGGAAGGCGTTATGGATGCGGTCATCACCGGCCTGATCGCGCTCTACGATATCGGCCCGAATGGCCGCCGCAAGAACTCGCGCACCGGATCGATGTATGTCGTCAAGCCGAAGATGCATGGACCGGAAGAAGTCGCCTTCGCCGTCGATATCTTCTCGCGCGTCGAGGACCTGCTCGGCATGCCCAGAAACACGATGAAGATGGGCATCATGGATGAGGAGCGCCGCACCACGGTCAACCTCAAGGAAGCCATCCGCGCCGCCCGCGAACGCGTCGTCTTCATCAACACCGGCTTCCTCGACCGCACCGGCGACGAGATCCATACCTCGATGGAAGCCGGCCCGATGATCCGCAAGGGTGACATGAAGCAGGCCGCCTGGATCGGCGCCTACGAGAACTGGAACGTCGATATCGGCCTCGAATGCGGCCTGTCCGGCCATGCGCAGATCGGCAAGGGCATGTGGGCCATGCCGGACCTGATGGCGGCCATGCTGGAGCAGAAGATCGCCCATCCCAAGGCCGGCGCCAACACCGCCTGGGTGCCGTCGCCGACGGCTGCGACGCTGCACGCCACGCACTATCACCGCGTCAACGTCGCTGACGTGCAGAAGAGCCTGAAGAGCCGCGCCCGCGCCAAGCTTTCCGATATCCTCTCCGTGCCGGTCGCTTCGCGGCCGAACTGGACGCCGGAGGAAATCCAGCGCGAGATCGACAATAACAGCCAGGGCATTCTTGGCTACGTCGTTCGCTGGGTCGATCAGGGCGTCGGTTGCTCCAAGGTGCCAGACATCAACAATATCGGCCTGATGGAAGACCGCGCCACGCTGCGCATCTCGGCGCAACACATGGCCAACTGGCTGCACCATAAGGTCATCAGCGAGGCGCAGATCATCGAGACGATGAAGCGCATGGCCGCCGTCGTCGACCAGCAGAATGCCGATGATCCCAACTACACCGCCATGTCAGGCAATTTCGACGGCTCCGTCGCTTTCCAGGCAGCTCTCGATCTCGTGCTCAAGGGACGCGAGCAGCCGAATGGCTATACAGAACCGGTTCTGCATCGTCGCCGTATCGAACTGAAGGCAAAGCAGGCGGGTTGATCCTTCTGTCCGTCAGGGTTCATCTCGATGCTTCGAGGCCTTGTCGTCTGCACTGACGCTTTGACGGCGAGGCACCTCGGGATGAGGTGGAGAGACCCTTGTGGCGAGGGGAGGAGATCAGCCCTCATCCTGAGGCGCGCAGCCGAAGGCGGGGCCTCGAAGGAAGAGGGCGGGTGAAGCGGCGTAGCGTCGCCCCGGAATTCCCCAAACAAAAAGGCCGCCGGATCGCGATCCGGCGGCCTTTTTCAATCCCGATGCCAGCGTATTACTGGATAACGATGACCTTGGTGCTGTGACCCGGCAGAACGCGGCTGTAGAGGTCGATCACATCCTGATTGATCAGGCGGATGCAGCCGGACGAAGCGGCCGTGCCGATCGAAGCCCATTCCGGCGTGCCGTGCAGGCGGAACAGCGTGTCCTGGCCCTTTTCGTTGTACAGGTACATGGCGCGAGCACCGAGCGGGTTCGAGAGACCCGGGTTCATGCCGCCGTCGACATATTTTGCGATTTCAGGACGGCGAACGGCCATTTCCTTCGGCGGATGCCAGCTCGGCCATTCCTGCTTCCAGGCGACATAGGCGGTGCCCGACCAGGAGAAGCCCTGCTTGCCGACGCCGATGCCGTAACGCATCGCTTCGCCGTTGCCGAGGATGTAATAGAGATGGCGCTCGCGGGTGTTGACGATAATCGTGCCTTCAGCTTCGTCGGACTTGTACTCGACGATCTGGCGGCGGAACTGCGGCTTCACCTTCTGGATCGGGATCGCCGGCAGCTGGAAGCCGTTATCGCTGGTGATGCCATAGTCGCCATCGAACGTCTTGATGGTCTCTGCGGCGGATTTTGCGGTAGCGGTCGGCGCGGCTGCGGCAGTGGTGGCATAGCCAGCCGATGCGAGCATTGCGACAAGGCCGAGTGCGGTCATAGCATTACGGATGCGCATGGAAGTCTCTTGAAATTTCGTGGCAGGGATCGGATGGCTATATACCATCGTTGTCTACGGTTTATTTTCCATTAAACTAAACTTTGCAAGCTGCTCTGGCGCTACAAAATACAGTCGCCGCGCAAATTAGAGAGACATGGTTTTTTTGCAACAATGCTTGCCGTGTCCTTGAGGCAATTCATGACGATTTTGAACGTTTACAATAACAATCCGTTAATAGATGGCCGGCAGTCGGAGCGGGCCATGCTTGTACGCAAGGGTGTGCAACTTTTACTGCATGAGATGCGCCATGCCATCTTGCCGGAGTTGCCGCTTGCCAGCGGCCGCCGGGCCGACCTCATCAGCATTTCCGAGAAAGGCGAGATCTGGATCATCGAGATCAAGACCTCGATCGAGGATTTTCGCGTCGACCGCAAATGGCCCGAATACCGGCAGCACTGTGACCGGCTGTTTTTCGCCACCCACAAGGACGTGCCGCTGGATATATTTCCGGAGGAGTGCGGGCTCTTTCTGTCGGATGGCTACGGCGCCCACATGATCCGCGAGGCGCCGGAGCATCGTCTTCCGCCGGCGACACGCAAATCGGTGACGCTGAACTTCTCCCGCGCGGCGGCTCAGCGCCTGCTGTTGGCCGAATGGGCGACGGGCAAGTCCTTCGCCTCGGAATAACCGCCCAAGCGGGGGAGCGCTTCCAGGAAACGCTTTATTTCGGCGCGCGCTTGGCGAGAATGCGCTGCAGCGTGCGGCGATGCATGTTGAGCCGGCGTGCCGTCTCGGAAACGTTGCGCTCGCACATTTCGTAGACGCGCTGGATATGCTCCCAGCGCACGCGGTCCGCCGACATCGGATTCTCGGGCACCTCGGCCTTTTCGCCGGGACGTTGCGTTAGGGCCGCAAAGACGTCGTCGGCGTCGGCGGGCTTTGCCAGATAGTCGATTGCACCCAATTTGACAGCAGTGACGGCTGTCGCGATGTTGCCGTACCCAGTCAAGACGACGATATGCGTATCATCGCGCCGTTGGCGGATCGCCTCGATGACCTCGAGGCCGTTGCCATCGCCGAGGCGAAGGTCGACGACTGCATATTTCGGCGGGTTCACCTTGGTCTTGGCGACGCCTTCCGCCACCGATTCCGCCGTCTCCACCACGAAGCCGCGTGTTTCCATTGCGCGCGCCAACCGGCGCAAAAAGGGGCCGTCGTCATCGACGATCAGCAGTGTCGCATCCGCGCCGATATAGGCCGCGGCATCCTTATCCCCGACGTGTGGGGCAGCGATCTCTTTTTCCGTCATTCTATCTTCTATCCCGGCGACCATCCGCCTGCATATTCTACCGATTTTGACCAAGGCTGTTGTAAGCCGTCAAAATCATTTTGTCGAATTACTGTCGATCAATACGCGCGGCCATTCGACGCGGACGCGAGCCCCCGGCGTTTCCGGATCGCGGTTGGTGAAGGAGAGCGCGGCGCCGGAGCGCTCCAGCAGCGTCTTGGCAATGAACAGGCCAAGCCCGAGGCCCCCGGCCGTATCGTCGCGCTGCCGGGACGTGACGTAGGGCTCTCCGATCCGTGCCAGGATTTCAGGCGAATAGCCGCTGCCGTCGTCTTCGATGACGATCGTCAGCACGTCGGCCGTGTATTCCACGGTGACGGTCACCGTCTTGCGGGCATAGTCGACGGCGTTCTCGATCAGATTGCCGAGCCCGTACATGATGCCGGCATTGCGCGACAGTACCGGCTCGCCGGCGCGCGGGCTCTTTTCGATCAGCTCCAGCGCAATGCCGAATTCGCGATGGGGAGCAATGATCTCTTCCATCATCGAAGACAGCGTCAGCCGCCGCATATGCGCTTCGTCTTCCGAGGAAAGCGTCGTCAGCCGCCGCAGGATGTCGCGGCATCTTTCGCTCTGGCTGCGCAGCAGCGCCACATCCTCGCGAAAACGATCGTCCTCGCGCAGCTCGCGTTCCATCTCCTTGGCGACGACGCTGATGGTGGCAAGCGGCGTCCCGAGCTCGTGGGCAGCCGCAGCCGCCAGTCCGTCAAGCTGCGACAGATGCTTCTCCCGCTGCAGCACCAGCTCGGTTGCCGAAAGGGCATCGGCAAGCTGCGACGCCTCCATCGAGACGCGATAGGCGTAGAAGGCAGCAAAGGCCATGGTCGAGGCGATCGAGCACCAAACGCCTAACTGCATGACGCTATGAACGTTTACGGCGACGCCTTCGTACCAGGGAAGGGGGAAGGGCGAGAAGGCAAGCCCGGTGATGCAGATCATCGCAAGCGCAATCAGCGTCACGCTGTAGCGGATCGGCTGCGAGGCGAAGGAAATGATGACGGGCACACAGACCAGCACCGAGAAGGGATTGGCGAGCCCGCCGGTGATCAGCAGCAGGCCGCTGAGCTGCAGAAGATCGAGGCCGAGCAGCGCGAAGGCGGCCGGCGGCTCCAGCCGGTGCGTCGGGGGGAAACGCAGGGTGAGGAAGAAGTTGATCCAGGCCAGACAGGCGATCAGTACGCAGCACGGCATCAGCGGCATGGGGAATTTCAGCCAGAAGGCGACGATCATGACGGTGACAGTCTGACCGCCGACCGCAAGCCAGCGCAGGCGCACCAGCGTCTGCAGCCTCACCCGCCGGCTGCTGTGATGGTCGTCCTGTGCCCGGATCTCGGCCTCGGACAGCTTTTCCAATCCCCGGAAGAATCGTGCCATTGTCAGGTCCCCCTTGGCTTGGCGCGCGTGGTCGGCAAGGCATCGGCCGGATCTTCCGGCCAGGGATGCCGCGGATAGCGCCCGCGCATGTCGGCACGCACATCCTTCCAGGATCCCGCCCAGAAGCCGGGCAGGTCGCGCGTCGTCTGGATCGGTCGGTGGGCCGGCGATGTCAACTCCAGCAGGAGCGGCAGCCTGCCGCCGCCGACGGTCGGATGCTGCTTCAGTCCGAACAGCTCCTGCACGCGAATGGTGAGGAGTGGCTCCTCGCCGTCATATTGAATGGGGTGACGCTGGCCGGTCGGCGCCTCGAAATGCGTCGGCGCCATTCGGCTGAGATCGCGCTGCAGCTCATGCGGCACCAGCGCCATCAGCCCATTGGAAAGGCCCCCGATCGAAATATCGGAAAGACCGCGCGCCTCGCTTTGAAAAGGCGTGAACCATTCGTCGAGCCGCGCAAGCAGCACTTCGTCGCTCATGTCAGGCCAGGGATCGCCGATCGTTCTATATAGGAAGCCGATCCTGTCGCGCAGCTGCGCCGCTTCCTTGGAAAAAGGCAGCACATCGACCCCAAGCTCGCGAATGCCCTCGGCCAGTGCTTTGGCAGCCTGCTCGCCGGAGGGGCGGGGCAGAGGCGTCTCCTCGAAGATGATGGCGCCGAGCCTCGTCGCTCGCCGCGCCCGCACCTGGCGGCTCGCTTTATCGAAAAAGCTCTGATCTTCGGTGCGTATCTCGCCTGGCAGATGGTCTTCGACGTCAGCACGGGAAATCTCCGCCGCCGCGAGAATACGTGCCTGCGCCGCCCGGCCGGTGAGATCGGCGATCACGAGCATCTGCGAGCCGGCAAGCCGTTCGGTCTCCGGCAGTTCTGCGCCCCGCCCATTGGCCATGACAAAACGGCCGCGCCCGCCGCGCTGCAGGGCGATGCGATCGGGAAAGGCATGCAGCAGCAACGAACCCGCTAAAGGGGAGGTGGAGGAAGCAGCGCCTTTGCCGCCGGCAGCAGATGCAAGCCGCCCGGCCAGCCGACGGGCGGCTTCCGCCCGCTCGCCCTTTTCCGCCTTGAAGCGGCGCAGTCTTTCTTCGAGATCGATGCTCTGGCCGCCAAGCCCTTGCTCCGTCAGCAGCACAGCCAGCAATGCGGCTTCGCGCCCCTGGCCGAATTCTGCAGCCGAGATCACCATGGCCGCCAGGCGAGGCGGAAGAGCGAGCTCGCGCATCAGCCGGCCATGCGCCGTCAGTGCGTTTTCGGCGTCGAGCGCTCCCAGTTGCCGCAAGAGTGTCCGTGCTTCCGCGAGCGTGGTTGCCGGCGGCTGGTCGACGAAGGCAAGCGTCGAGGGGTCCTGCACGCCCCAATGCGCGAGGTCGAGCGCCAGGCCCGAGAGATCGCTGGAAAGAATCTGCGGCGGCGTAAACGCGGGGAGTGCCGCCGTCTGGCCGGGATGCCAAAGGCGAATGGCAATGCCGGGCTCGGTTCGCCCGGCGCGGCCGGCGCGCTGATCGGCGGAGGCACGCGACACCCGCACCGTCTCCAGGCGTGTGATACCGGTCGAGGCCTCGAAAACGGGTAGCCGCTGCTGGCCGCTGTCGATGACGATACGTACGCCGTCGATGGTGATAGAGGTTTCGGCGATCGAGGTCGCAAGCACGATCTTGCGCGTGCCCTGCGGTGCAGGCCGGATAGCCGCATCCTGTTCCTTCTGGCTAAGATTACCATAGAGTGGCGCAATTACCGTCTCCGGTCCGAACCGGCCTTGAAGCCTCTCCGCCGTCCGAGTGATCTCGGCCTGTCCCGGAAGGAAGGCGAGGATAGACCCCTGTTCTCTGGCATGCGCATCGAGGATAGCCCGCGTCACCGTATCCTCGATCCGCTCTCCCGCCGGCCTATCCTGATGGCGGATGTCGATCGGAAAGCTGCGACCCATGCTTTCGATAACAGGCGGTTGCCCGAGCAGGCTGGCGACACGCTCGACATCGAGCGTCGCAGACATAACAAGAATACGCAGATCGTCCCGCAATGCCGATTGCACGTCGAGCGCCAGCGCCAGGCCGAAATCGGCGTCCAGGGAGCGCTCGTGGAATTCGTCGAAGATGACGGTCGAAATGCCCGAGAGTTCGGGATCGTCGAGGATCATCCGCGCGAACACGCCTTCCGTCACCACTTCGATCCGGGTCTTGGAAGAGATGCGGTTGTCGAGCCGCATGCGATAGCCGACAGTGTCACCCACCTGCTCGTTGAGTAACGAGGCCATGCGGGCGGCGGCGGCTCTTGCCGCTAGGCGCCGGGGTTCGAGAAGGATGATTCTGCCGTCGCCGCGCCATGGCTGCCCCAGAAGATAAAGTGGCACCAGCGTCGTCTTGCCGGCGCCGGGCGGCGCGGACAGCACCGCACGCCCATGGCCGGAAAGTGCAGTGCCGATATCGCCAAGCACATGCGAGACCGGAAGCTCCGGCAATGGAGGCACTTTATATGTCACGCCTGCTGGCTCCATATCGCTCTATATAGCGTGGTGCCGGATTCGTGTGGCAAACCCGTTTGCGCCCGCTCCTTGCGAAGAAGCAACATGCTTTGCTTCCCCTGTTCGTTTGATCTCTATTAGGTCCTGGGCGTTTTGCTGGCAATGAGAGGCCGGGGGTCCGCGCAGGCGGCGCGATTGGCGCCGGTTTGGGAAGGCAATCCGGACGATTCTTGCGAAAGGCGTAAAATGAATCCGGAAAACATATCCAATCCGGTAGAAATCTCCTGTATTTTCCAAACCACTTCAAATTTCCATTTAAAATCAGTATGTTATAAAAATGTCAGAATTTTTACAGCGTCAGTGTTGACTAGTTCGATGGGTAGGGTCTATAAGCCCGATCACTGACGAGGGCGGCGGCG
>NZ_JAELUG010000169.1 GCF_016429255.1 Rhizobium sp. ASV8 | reverse complement strand
CGACGGCGGCTTGACCCGCTCGGTGTAACCTCGGCGAAAAACAACACCATTTCGCATTCGCTCTCCCGGGTCTCGCCTCGGAGAGCGATTTCATTTGGGGTATGCTTTGGGAAGCGAGGCTATATCCAAAGCAGCTACGCGAGGTTTCCAGTTACCAGTCTCGCACCTGCAATATCATCCTGCCGACAGGACGGGCAGCGGATTGGACAACATCCCCACGCCCACCACATCACGCGCCTTGAATTGCCTTTTTGCACTGCACACGTTAGAACGGCCCGCCGAATTCTAGGGACGGAAACGGGCGGTGTGAGGCGGCACTGCCTTGGGAGGAGTGCCATTATGGATGTCATCAGCACGATAGCCACCTTGCGCGAACGGCTCGGCGAACATCGCAAAGCCGGCCGCAGCATCGGCCTGGTGCCGACCATGGGCTACCTTCATGCCGGCCATATGGAGCTGGTTTCCCGCGCCAAAGCCGAGAACGATATCGTCGTCACCTCGATCTTCGTCAATCCACTGCAATTCGGCGCCAATGAGGATCTGGCGAAATATCCGCGCGATCTTGAGCGCGACAGCGCCATGCTGCGCGAGGCAGGTGTCGATTTCCTCTTCGCACCCGAAGTGGCTGATATGTATCCGCGCCCCATGGAAACCTTAGTCGACGTGCCGAAGCTTGGCACGGAGCTCGAAGGCGCGGTCCGCCCTGGACATTTTGCCGGTGTCGCAACCGTTGTCACCAAGCTTTTCAATATCGTCCAGCCTGATAGCGCCTATTTCGGCGAAAAGGATTATCAGCAGGTGGCGATCATCCGTCGCATGGTCGAGGATCTGGCCCAGCCGGTTCGTGTCGTTCCCGTACCGACCGTTCGCGATACGGATGGTCTGGCCCTGTCCTCGCGCAACACCTATCTCTCGAAGGAAGAGCGTGCCGCCGCCGTCATCGTACCGAAGGCGCTTGCGGAAGCCGAGAGGCTCTACGCTCTTGGGGCTGACGAACCCGTGGCTCTCGAGGACACCCTGCGCGCCTTCATCGAGACAGAGCCGCTCGCGACTGCCGAAGTGGTCGCCGTCCGTCATCCGGACACGCTGGAGCCGCTGACGACACTTCAAGGCAGTCCCGTCCTCATCGCGCTTTTCGTACGAATAGGCACCACCCGCCTGCTCGACAATCGTGTCATCGTCCGCAAATCGTCCGCCAATGAAAGGGCCGCCTGAAATGAGCACCGTCGGACGCACCAAGCGCACCACGCCTGCCGCCATCGAAGCGATGAAAGGCACGCGCCCCATCGTCAGCCTGACGGCCTATACGACGCCGATTGCTCGCCTTCTCGATCCCCATTGCGACCTGCTGCTGGTCGGCGATTCCCTTGGCATGGTGCTCTACGGCATGGAGACGACCGTCGGCGTCACCATGGAAATGATGATTGCGCACGGCCAGGCGGTCATGCGCGGCGCAAAGCACGCCTGCGTCATCGTCGACCTGCCATTCGGCTCCTATCAGGAGTCGAAGGAACAAGCCTTTCGCAACGCCGCGCGCATCCTGAAGGAAACGGGCTGCGATGGCGTGAAACTCGAGGGCGGCGAGGAGATGGCGGAGACCGTCTCCTTCCTCACCTCTCGCGGTGTCCCGGTCTTCGGCCATGTCGGGCTGATGCCGCAGCAGGTCAACACGACCGGTGGCTATCGTTCTCTCGGTCGCTCGGATGAGGAGGCGGATAAGATTCGCCGCGATGCCAGGGCGATCTCCGAGGCTGGCGCTTTCGCAATGGTGATCGAAGGCACGATAGAACCGCTTGCCCGCGAAATCACCGCCGCTGTCGCCACTCCCACGATCGGCATCGGCGCTTCCGCAGCCTGTGACGGGCAGATCCTCGTCTCCGACGACATGCTCGGCCTGTTCAACGACTTCAAGCCGCGCTTCGTCAAGCATTTCGCCGAGCTGGCCCCCTTGATCTCCAAAGCAGCTGAAACTTATGCCGAAGAGGTAAAGGCACGCACCTTCCCGGCGATGGAACACACGTTCCAGCCGAAGAAATGAGGCTCCATCAACTCTTGGCGGGCTCCTTCTCCAACAGATAGATCGCCTCGCCGAAGTCCTCCATCTTGCTCATAAACGCTGCATGGGCGTCGCGCAGGCCCTGATTGTAATAGTATGGGCCGATCTCGGTCGTAAGGAACTCAAGCAGGAACTCGGCCGGCAATGTGCCAAGCGTCTGATCGAGCTCCTCAGAGAAATAGCGCTGAAGACGCGCGACGATCGCCGCCTTCTCTTCCTTCGTGAAGGTGATCTTCTTCATGCTCCGCATCTCCCGTTTCGCAAGCAGACCCAGGGAACTGCTTCAAGAAAATCAATTAATCCATCAAGTAAATTCAATTGCTGCTTCCACGCGCACGGCTTACAGCTCCCGCCATTGAACAGCGCCCGGGGGCAGATGCGCAAGGGGCGAGGACGCTGCACCTCACAACCAATCTGCGGTCCGGACTGCAAATGCGGCCTCCGGACGAAATAGCCGGGTTTTCCACAAAGGATAAAGCGGACCATGAGTCGCGCGGATTTTCTCGAAGGCTTGAAGGGCGGCATTCCCGTCGGTCTTGCTGCGGCGCCCTTCGGCGCCCTGTTTGGTGCGCTGGCGCGCGATCAAGGCATGTCGCTCGGTGAATTGACTCTGATGAGCGGCACCGTCTATGCCGGTGCCAGCCAGATGGTCGGCCTCGACCTCTTCGGGCATAACGTTCAGGCGTGGCTCATCGTGCTGTCGATCCTGGCCGTGAACTTCCGACATGTGCTGTATTCGGCTGCGATCGCGCGCTATATCAGGCACTTCTCCGTGGTGGAAAAGTTCTTCACCTTCTTTCTGCTGGTCGATCCGCAATTCGCCGAAACGATCAAGCGCCATGAGAGCGGCAAATCCGTCACCTTCGCCTGGTATATGGGCTTTGCGGCGATGGTCTATATTCCCTGGGTCGTGATCAGCCTCATCGGCGGCCTGCTCGGGAGCCTGATCGGTGATCCCAGAGCCATCGGTCTCGATATCCTGCTGCCGATCTATTTCCTCGGCATCGTCCTCGGCTTTCGCAAGCGGGATAATTTCCTGCCGGTCGTGGCCGCCAGCGCCGTGGCATCGGCCATCGCGTATCGCTATGTCGGCTCGCCCTGGCATGTCAGCATCGGCGCACTGGCCGGCGTGGCTCTCGCCGCGATGTTGCCGCCGGTAAAGGCTAACCGCAAGCCTGATATAGCCCATGAAAGCCACGAGGTCTGACCATGCTCGATTTCAATTCGCATATGGTCTTGCTGATCGCGGCTGCGGCCGTCGTGACCTTCCTGACGCGCATCGGCGGCTACATTCTGATCGTCAAGATGACGCGCATTCCCCCGCGCGTCGAAGCCGCCTTGAACGCCGTTCCTGCGGCTGTCCTGACGACCCTCGTCGCACCCGCCTTCTTCATCGGCGGCTGGGACACGAAGGTCGCCATGCTGGCAGCCCTTCTTGTCGGCCTGCGCTTCCCCTCGACCTATATGCTGGTCGCGAGTTGGGTCATCGTGATGGCGTGGCGCCACTCCATCGGCGCATAGAGCGTTTGCATTTTTCTTTGAATCACGAAAACGCTCTACTTCTTTGCTTTTTACGCATTCCGAACGGAAAACCGCTGCGCGCTTTTCCTGGGAATGCTTCAAGACGTTAAGGGCCCCATCCCGCTTTGTGCCGGGATGGGGCACGTGTTTCTTAATGCGTCAGTTCGAGCGTGGCATTTTCCAGCCATGCTCGAATGTCGTGATCATGGATCAGCGGCATCAGCGCTTCGCGTGTTCTGGCGTGATACTCGTTCAGCCAATGCAATTCGTCATGGGTCAGCAATTCGACGAGAACCAAGCTGCGGTCGATCGGGCAGAAAGTCAGCGTCTCGAAACCGAGCATCGGCATGTCGCCGCCTTCGATCTCCTCTGGATCGCGGATGTAGATCAGGTTTTCGATGCGGATGCCGAAGTGACCCGGGCGATAGTAGCCGGGCTCGTTGGATAGGATCATGCCGGGTAGCAGCTCCTGCACGGCAAGCCGCGCAATACGCTGCGGCCCCTCGTGTACGGAGAGATAGGAACCGACGCCGTGGCCAGTGCCATGGGCATAATCGACGCCGGCCTTCCAAAGCGCTATGCGCGCCAGCGGATCGAGGTCGCAGCCGCGTGTGCCCTTCGGGAATCGCGCCATGCTGATGGCGATCATCCCCTTCAGCACCAGCGTGAAGAAGCGCTTCTGCTCCTCGGGAACCGCACCGATACCGACAGTGCGGGTGATATCGGTGGTGCCGTTGATGTATTGCGCGCCCGAATCGATCAGGAACAATTCGCCCGCCTTAATCAGCCGGTCGCTCGCCGTCGTCACACGGTAATGGATGACGGCACCATGCTCGCCGGCGCCGGAAATCGTATCGAAGGAAATGTCCTTCAGCGGGTTCTGCATGCTCTCGCCAACGCGGGCGCGGCAAGATTCCAAGCGCTCGGCCGCGGCAATCTCCGTAACCGTTCCCGGCTTGCTCGTCTCGAGCCAATAGAGGAATTCGACCATGGCGGCGCCGTCCTGCAGATGGGCAGCAGCAGAGCCGTTGATTTCGGCGGCATTCTTGCAGGCGCGCGGTAGTTTGGCAGGATCGCTGCCTTCGACGATCTCGCCGCCCTCGCGGCGGATGACCTCCGTGAGAGCATAGGGCGCCAGATCCGGATCGACGAGAATGCGTCCGCCATTGGCCGCAGCCGCAGCGAGGCGCTTGGTGAGTTCGGCAGGCGGCAGCTGCTTGCAGATCTGCGCAAGATAAGCTTCGGCCTCGACCTTGGTCTTGCGCTTGTCGAGAAAAAGTTCCGCTGCGCCTTCGGCATGGATGATGGCACGCGCCAGCGGATGCGGCGTGTGCGGAACGTCGCTGCCGCGAATATTGAAAATCCACGCGACCGAAGACGGATCGGTGATCAAGACTGCCTTGAGGTTCTTTTCCTTGAGATCGGCCGCGATGGTCGCAAGCTTGTCTCTGGCAAGGACGCCGGCCTGGCCGATATCCTGAATGATGACGCCGCCGAGCGGTTCGGCAGGCCGCGCCGCCCAGATTTTGTCGAGCGGATTATGAGGCAGAAACACGAGCTTGCCATCGATCTCGCTGAGCGCTTTTTCCAAGCGCCTGACTTCGGCACCCGTATGCAGCCAAGGATCTATTCCCAGGCGGAAGCCCTTCTTTGCATGGCGCGGTAGCCAGACATGCGGCGGCTCGTTCACGAGGTCGCCGCCCGTAAAGACGCTTCCATCCACCTGCTCGGCAAGCTGGGTTACATATCGGCCGTCCACGAAAACCACGGCCTGGGTGTGTGTCACATGCGCAACACCCGCCGAGCCAGTGAAGCCGGTCAGCCATGCCAGGCGTTCGGAACATTGGGGCACATACTCGCCCTGATACTCGTCGGCACGCGGCACGAGGAAGCCGTCAATGCCGAGATCACCGAAGGCGGCGCGCAGGCCAGCAACACGCTCGCGGCCGAATTGCGGGGTGGAAGTGACGTCGAAAGACTGAAACATGGCTTGATCCGAAACTGATGGAGAATCCGTGAAACTGAATGGTGCCAGTATGTTAGAGCATCAAAGCACGAAGCGCGACGTGATTTTCCAAGCTCTGCGAAAACTATACGCGCGGTGGCTATTCAGCTGCGTTGCCTCGCCGGCCCACGCCTCGATGCCGTTAACGAATCCGCCCATTTCGTGAGCATCGCCTGCCGATTATGACATCTTCACGGCAGACAATATGCATATGACGCATAGCTCCCATGAAGCCTCCCCCCTGCCACTCGGAGGAGCGAGTCGCTATATCGGCCGCATCAAACGCGGTTCACGAAGAACCAGCTCGAACTAAGGACTAAAGACAATGCCTATCACTCGCTCCGCATATGTTAGCCCGGCGCTGGCTGGCGAGCGTCGCACCGTACGCCACTCTGTCGGTTCGCTTCGTCAGCTCGAAGTCGAAACGGCACGGGCAATCGGCGCAAGCCGCGGCGATCGTCGCTAAGAGTTTATGCGCTACGCGTTCTAAGTCGGTCGCGGTCCGGTTCTCCTCCTCCCTCCCGGATCATGATCAGAACGCTAGAGCCCGCTTGAGCACTCCTCCACACACGCTCGCGGGCAAGATCGGCGAAAGCCGATCTGAAGGCGGTGCTTCGGCACCGCCTTTTTTTATTCTCTATCGTCAAAGTCGGATCAGGTTGGGAAACAACCGACCGGCACCGAGCAATTCCAGGAAAAGCGCGCAGCGGTTTTCCCGGAATTGTGTAGCAATAGGAGGATTGAGCGCTTCCGCGAGTCAGCGAAAAGCGGAGGTGATCAGGGCCGGTCCAGATGGATGGTGACCCAACCATTGCGCCAGATCGTCCGCACATGACGCAGTTTTGCGCCGTTGTAGGCGGCAAGCACCTTCCAGCGCTGCTCGGCCAGGATACCCGAGAGAATGACCGAACCGCCCGGCGCCAGATGCGCAACCAGTTGCGGTGCCATCTTGATCAGCGGGCGCGCCAGAATGTTGGCGATGATCAGGTCGAAAGGCCCGTGGCGGGAAAAGGCAGTGGAATGAAAGCCGGGCGCAGTCTCCAGCGTGACACCGGAAGCAATTCCATTGCTGCGGACATTTTCCCGCGCCACACGAACGGCAACGGGATCGATATCGGTCGCGAGAACCGGGATATTGCGTAATTTGCGTACGGCAAGCGCCAGCACGCCGCTACCGGTACCGAGGTCCAGCGCGTTGCGCACGCGACGGCTGGCGAGAACCTTCTCGATCGTCTCCAGGCACCCTGCCGTCGTGCCATGATGGCCGGTGCCGAAAGCCTGTCCAGCCTCGATCTCGATGGCAATATCACTGGGACCAACCTTGTCGCGATCATGCGAGCCGTGAACGAGGAAACGCCCGGCGCGAACCGGCTTCAACCCCTCGAGCGACTTGGCGATCCAGTCGATATCCGGGATTACTTCCTTTCCGACGGACAATCCGGGATAGCCCGGCTTCAGCAGCGCTTCGAAACGGCTGCGGACGTCTTCTTCGTCGTCGGCGTAGAGATAGATGGAGGCTTCCCAGATATCCTTCTTCTCGTCGATCTCGGTGGTCGCGATCGGAAGTTCCTCATCCTCGAACACTGTCGTCATCAGATCGAGGATATGTCCTGCCTCTTTCTCGGTCGTGGTCACATAAAGGCGAATTTCGCTCAACTCGTCGCTCTTTCTTGTTCTTACTCGGCCCAATCGATCCAAGGCGGCCTTGGCGTATCGTAGCCGGCCACACTGCGAAGCAGGGTTCGTCGCACCGGCCCGAGACGCAATAACAGCGGTGCAAACAGATTGCGCGCTGCGATTGCCAGCGGATTTGCCATGGTGATCAGTCTCGTCAGGCCATAAGTCTGCTTCAACACTTGCTTCACAGCGGGAATTCTGAGGCCCGAATACTCCTGTTCGCGGCCTTCTGCAATGAGCCAGGCAAGCCAGCAG
Organism: Rhizobium sp. ASV8; assembly: GCF_016429255.1. GTDB lineage: Bacteria > Pseudomonadota > Alphaproteobacteria > Rhizobiales > Rhizobiaceae > Rhizobium. Next base: position 4,323 of record NZ_JAELUG010000169.1, on the reverse strand, counting down.
GCATCTTCAATGCCCAGATTCATGCCGCGCGCTCCGGCGGGCGAATGGATATGCGCCGCATCGCCGGCAAGAAATACATTTCCTTTCGCCATGGGCTCGACATGACGAAAATGAATGCGAAAATGGGACGCCCATGTTCTTTCCGCAACGACAGCCGGATGAACGATGCGGCTTTCGAAATCCTCCAGCGTCGAGATATAGCGAATGACGTCGGCTGCAATCGGCAAGCGCCCGATCATGCCGGGATCGAAGATGGAGACTTCGGCGAAATGCGTGTCGATCTGGCCGGCGTAACGAAAGTCTACCAGATAGAAATAGGCTTCCAGCGCTTCGCCCGGGAAGCCCGCGCCCATGCCTTTGCGCACCGCGGAATGGGCGCCATCGGCACCGATTAGAATATTCGGGCGAACCGTTTCCGTCCGGCCATCCGGGTGCCGAAGCGCAACTTCCGGCCTCTTCACATCGGCGATCGCGCCCGCAACAATCCCGGTTTGCCATTCGGGTGTGATGCCATAGGCCGAAAGCGCCTCCATCAGCAGACGCTCCGTATGCCCCTGCGCGAGGCCGCGAATTGCACTGAAGCGGCCGCCCACCTGCTTCGTATCCAATTCGAAGAACATTCTTCCGTTGGAACGGACACGGAAGCGATCAATCGACTGAGCGGCTTCGACGATGCGTTCCGCAACGCCGGAAGGCGAAAGCAGCGTCAGCGTCCGCGCATTGACGCCAAGAGCCCGGCTCTCCTCAATGGGCGTCGGACCGGGGCCGTCATCGACGATGCGTGGCACAAAGCCGCGCCGGGCAAGCTCCAGCGCTGCGGTAAGACCGACAGGGCCGGCACCCGCAATCAGGATCGATCTCGACTTTGCGTCTCCACTGCCCCCACCTGCCATGCGTGCCCTATCCCTTCTTGATCAGCTTCTCCAGCTTCTTCACCGCCACATCCGGATCCTCTTCATAGGCGATGGTTCCGGCAAAGCCACCGGAGGCGTCCAGAAGGAAGACAGAAGCAGTATGATCCATCGTATAATCGCCGCTCGGCTGCTTCTCATCCGCCGGCACCTTCTTAGCATAGACGCGGAAACCCTTGACCATGTCCATCACCTTGGCGGGATCACCCGAAATACCGGTGATACGCTTAGAAACGTTGGAAACATACTGGTTCATGATTTCAGGCGTGTCGCGCTCGGGGTCGACGGTGACGAAATAGGCGTTGAGCTTGGTGCCATCCGGGTCGACCTTTTCCAACCAGCCGTTCAGCTCGAACAAGGTCGTCGGACAGACATCAGGACAATGGGTATAGCCGAAGAACACGGCCGAGGGCTTGCCGCGAAACGCCTGCTCGCTGATCGGCTGTCCGCTCTGCGAGACCAGCGTGAAGGGCACGCCATACGGTCCGGTTGCGGCCACCTGAGGCGCGTTGCCGCCGCCGAAGCTCAGCCAGCCCAATATGCCGGCGACGATCAATACGGCTACCCAGACACCAATTCGCACGCTTCTCATGACTGCCATTCCTCATCCAACCCCGGCAACGGCACCCCGATACGGGCGCGGTCGATCTACCAGTCGGTGTAGCGGCTCGAAGTGGAGGACGCAATTCAAGAAGACGTGCCGAACACGCCGAAATTGCCGCAGCAAGCGGCTCGCCCTTTCCGTTGCACCTGGACGCAGTCACCTTCGCTTTCCCAGGTCCGCACAGATAAATTCCGTTTCAATGTTAAAGCAATCCTAACCTGTCCGCGCGAACATCGAAGGCAGATGTCGCGCGCGATTTCGGCCTGGCCGGGATGCGCGGCAAACCGATTTACTTCAGAAGGGCATGACGCCCGCCGGAACAGCCAGGCGTTATCAGCCGACGCACCGGACGCTGCCGCTGCTCAAGCCGCTCCAGCCGATCTTTCTTTTCAATCGCCAGCGCCTTCTGCCAGCGGCGCCAACCGGGAAGCCCTCAATCATGACGAACGCCATCAAACAAGCCGGCGCTTATCTGGAAATCGTCTCCTTCCATCTCGGCGATCAGGAGTTCTGCATCGACATCATGGCCATCCGCGAAATTCGCGGCTGGGCACCGGTGACCCCGATGCCGCATACGCCACCTTACGTGCTCGGCCTGATCAACCTGCGTGGCGCGGTGATCCCGGTCATCGACATGGCCTGCCGTCTCGGCATGAAGATGACGGAGCCGTCCGAGCGCTCTGCCATCATCGTTACGGATATCGCCGGCAAGCTGGTTGGCCTCCTGGTCGAGCAGGTTTCCGACATGATGACCATCAAAAGCGAAGATCTGCAGCCGGCGCCGGAGATCATTCCGGAAGCACAGCGCGCCTTCTGCCGTGGTATCGTGGCCCTCGAAAAATCGATGGTCTGCTTCCTCAACCTCGACACGATCATTGCCGATCAGCTGGCGCAAGCTGCATAACTTCAATAGGTTAGCACAAACAAAAAATCGCCCTGGAGCCTCGCTTCAGGGCGATCGTTTTTTTGTGTGACCAGCATTGGCAGGGGTGTAGCCAATGCGCCAGTCATGCAGGCCGTGAACAAGCGGAAGAGTCACCTCCCCTGTTCGCTTTCGAAATTGCATCAAAAAAGTGCAAACCGAAAGCAACCAGAAGGAATTCGGCAACCCAAGAGTAAGACTTTTTTTGGTGCTTACCGTTCCGTCGACCACCAATGAGGTATAGATATACCTCTATTTCGGCTTGCCATTCTTCCAGTTAACGTTCTGACCGAAGAGAGGGATCGTCGAAATCGCCATCTTGGCCGAACCATCGGCCAGCTGCCGCGAATGGATGAGATAGACCAGCGTGTCGTTCTTCTTGTCATAGATGCGGGTAACAACAAGCTTCTTCCAAATCAGCGACAGCCCGGCGCGAAATACCTCTTCTCCGCTCTGCGACAGGTTGATGCTGCCGATCTCGATCGGTCCGGTCTGACGGCAGGCGATGGAGTTGTTGGAAGGATCCTCAAACCAGTTCCCCTTGCGCAACCGATCGATAACGCTGCGGTCGAAATAGGTTACGTGGCAGGTGACGCCCGAAACTTCCGGATCCGGTACGGCGTCGACCAGGATATCGTTACCCGTCCAGTCTACGCCGACCTTTCCCACAACCTCAGCGGAAGCGGAAAAGGGAGCAAGGGCCAGGAGCGACGCAGCAATGGCGGCGCAGAATTTCAGTGAGGTCATCGATCATCCTCCAACATCAACCGCGGGGAGCTTGAGCGGCTCCGCTAACGTAGGATGGCAAATGAGCGATGCAAGGGACCACAGCCGGTAAGCGGCTCCTCAAAAAGAGGCGGCAGCAATTGCCGCCAGGAGGCAACATGCCCGGGATCAGCGACCTAAAGCACCAGACGCAAATCTGAGAGATCGCGACGCGCTTTAGGCAGCTGCACTTCCGAACATGCGAAGCCGGCTCTTACTTGTTCGCAATCGCGACCTCTCCTGTCTCCAGCAGGGACTTGAGATTGGACAATATCTTCGGCCAACCGCCGGAAACGGCTTCGATGAACTTGGAGTTCTCGACCTCGATCGTGTGGCTGACCGTCAGCTTCACAGCGTCGTCTGCCGGCTCCAATTCCATGACACAACGCGACCAGCCTTCGACCTTCAAATCCGGACGCCATTCGTTCCGCCATTTGAAAGCAAGGCGTTTGGGCGGATCGAATTCGGCAATTTCTCCGACATCGGCAACGCGACCATCGGGGAAAAGCATCTTCCAGGGCGAACCGACCTTCCATTCGGTCTCATGGGTCATGTCGAACCAATATTGCTGGATGAATTCCGGCGTCGTCAGCGCCGACCAGAGTTTCTCCGGCGACGTGCGGATGAAGGTGACGTAGACGAACTTGCTTCCTGTCATGTCATTTCTCCTTGTCTCACTGCTCTTGTTTGGTGGTTACGAACCGCCCTCGCCTTCGAGAGCCCTTTTCAAGGCTGAAAGCGCGCTTAGCTGCCGGCGCTCGAACTTGTTGATCCAGCGCTCGGCAATTCCGTTGATCGGCACCGAATTGATGAAATGCAGCTTTTCCCGTCCCTGCTTCTCCGTCGACACGAGATTGGCTTCTTCCAGAATGGCGAGGTGTTTGGCCACCGCTTGTCGGGTCATGGCGAGATCTTCGCAAAGCGCATTCAGCGTTTGGCCGTTTTGCTCATAGAGCCGGTCCAGCAACTGCCGCCTGCTGGCGTCCGCCAGAGCCTTGAATACTGCATCGTCATTCATCGAAATACGGAACCATTTGGTTGCCTATATCCATCTTATAAGCAACCAAATGGTTGCCTGTCAAGGCATCATTTGAGAGCAGCCTTTGCGCTCGGCGATGGCA
>NZ_JAELUG010001523.1 GCF_016429255.1 Rhizobium sp. ASV8 | reverse complement strand
CAGCGCAAGCTCCTTACCGTTGACATCCGCAAGCAGCTGCGGCTCGACGGCACTGACGGCCATGACATTCTTCTCCGTGCCGACGAAGCCGCGCAAGAGCGCCATATAGGCGACGGAGGATACACCCTGTCTCTTATACACATCTCCGAGCCCACGAGACGGTCTATTAAATCGCGTATTCCGTCTTGTGCTTGAAAAAGGGGGGGGGGGGGGGGGGGGGGGGGGGGGGGGGGGGGGGGGGGGGGGGGGGGGGGGGGGGGGGGGGGGGGGGGGGGGGGGGGGGGGGGGGGGGGGGGGGGGG
>NZ_JAELUG010001522.1 GCF_016429255.1 Rhizobium sp. ASV8 | reverse complement strand
CCCCCCCCCCCCCCCCCCCCCCCCCCCCCCCCCCCCCCCCCCCCCCCCCCCCCCCCCCCCCCCCCCCCCCCCCCCCCCCCCCCCCCCCCCCCCCCCCCCCCCTTTTTCAACCAGAAGACGGCATACGCGATTTAATAGACCGTCTCGTGGGCTCGGAGATGTGTATAAGAGACAGGGCAATTTCCGGGAAATGCGAAGCGGCTTTCCGTCAGGAATTGCATGAGAATAACGAGAAATTCGGAATGCTGGACTCCGCCTCAACGGCGGAGTCATTCACGCTTCAAACCTCAGGCGGCAGCCT
>NZ_JAELUG010001521.1 GCF_016429255.1 Rhizobium sp. ASV8 | reverse complement strand
CCCCCCCCCCCCCCCCCCCCCCCCCCCCCCCCCCCCCCCCCCCCCCCCCCCCCCCCCCCCCCCCCCCCCCCCCCCCCCCCCCCCCCCCCCCCCCCCCCCCCCCCCCCCCCCCCCCCCCCCCACACCAACCCCCACGACACGTCGTCGGCAGCGTCAGATGTGTATAAGAGACAGCCCCAGATTCCCCTCGGGCGATGATATTTAAAGCTGCGGCCGACGATGCTGATCCCGTTTGCAAGAAGGGCGGAGGCAATCGTGTCGCCGACAAAACCATGGACATCCTCTCCATCAAAAGTGAAGC
>NZ_JAELUG010001520.1 GCF_016429255.1 Rhizobium sp. ASV8 | reverse complement strand
CCCCCCCCCCCCCCCCCCCCCCCCCCCCCCCCCCCCCCCCCCCCCCCCCCCCCCCCCCCCCCCCCCCCCCCCCCCCCCCCCCCCCCCCCCCCCCCCCCCCCCCCCCCCCCCCCCCCCCCCCCCACCAACCCCCACGACACGTCGTCGGCAGCGTCAGATGTGTATAAGAGACAGGATCTATGCCGATCGCGCCGAAAATGCCGAGATCTGGGACAAGGAAGGCCATCGATATATCGATTTTGCCTCGGGCATCGCCGTCGTGAACACGGGCCATCGCCACCCGCGTGTCATCGCCGCCGTC
>NZ_JAELUG010001519.1 GCF_016429255.1 Rhizobium sp. ASV8 | reverse complement strand
CCCCCCCCCCCCCCCCCCCCCCCCCCCCCCCCCCCCCCCCCCCCCCCCCCCCCCCCCCCCCCCCCCCCCCCCCCCCCCCCCCCCCCCCCCCCCCCCCCCCCCTTTTTCACGCACAAGACGGCAAACGAGATTTAATAGACCGTCTCGTGGGCTCGGAGATGTGTATAAGAGACAGATCTGGAGCAGCTGCCCCCAGAGCTTGAGGTGCTCTCCCTGCGGCTCGCCGTGAGTGCCCGTACGCTCACCCGTATTTTCCGTCGTGAGACGGGCATGAGCTATCAGGCCTGGCGTCAGAACTGGC
>NZ_JAELUG010001518.1 GCF_016429255.1 Rhizobium sp. ASV8 | reverse complement strand
CCCCCCCCCCCCCCCCCCCCCCCCCCCCCCCCCCCCCCCCCCCCCCCCCCCCCCCCCCCCCCCCCCCCCCCCCCCCCCCCCCCCCCCCCCCCCCCCCCCCCTTTTTTCAAGCATAAGACGGCATACGCGATTTAATAGACCGTCTCGTGGGCTCGGAGATGTGTATAAGAGACAGGTGTTATCGATGGCCCTTGCAAAGGCGAGGCCGGCGCCCGTCGACTTCCATGCATCGGTCTTCAGATTTTCGGCAAAATCGTCATTCTTCCTGTAGGAATAAAGGACGTTGCCATCGAGATCTGCA
>NZ_JAELUG010001517.1 GCF_016429255.1 Rhizobium sp. ASV8 | reverse complement strand
CCCCCCCCCCCCCCCCCCCCCCCCCCCCCCCCCCCCCCCCCCCCCCCCCCCCCCCCCCCCCCCCCCCCCCCCCCCCCCCCCCCCCCCCCCCCCCCCCCCCCCCCCCCCCCCCCCCCCCCCCACACCACCCCCCACGACACGTCGTCGGCAGCGTCAGATGTGTATAAGAGACAGGTACTGAACGATGCGATCACCCCAGATTCGTCGATGACAATCATCGCCTCCGGAACAGTCGCGAGGATTGATCGCAGATGTGCCTCACGCGCGGCCAGATCGGCCTGCATCTGCTTTAAGTGACTGA
>NZ_JAELUG010001516.1 GCF_016429255.1 Rhizobium sp. ASV8 | reverse complement strand
CGCCTCCGTCCTGTGTCGTGCAAGCGCCTCGTCCATCGCCTTTGGTGACGGCCCGCCGAGCCGGTCGCGCACGGCGACGAAATGCTGCGGCGATACCAGCTCCTCGAACTTCGCACGGTCGAAAGACTGTCTCTTATACACATCTCCGAGCCCACGAGACGGTCTATTAAATCTCGTATGCCGTCGTGTGCTTGAAAAAGGGGGGGGGGGGGGGGGGGGGGGGGGGGGGGGGGGGGGGGGGGGGGGGGGGGGGGGGGGGGGGGGGGGGGGGGGGGGGGGGGGGGGGGGGGGGGGGGGGGGG
>NZ_JAELUG010001515.1 GCF_016429255.1 Rhizobium sp. ASV8 | reverse complement strand
TACGGCTGCGCTGAAGTCCGTCGATCCCAGACAGTTCATCGACGAGAAATTCGGTCTGCCGACCGTGCGAGATATCATCGCCGAGCTGGAGAAGCCCGGCCGCGACCCGCGTCCGAGCTTCAAGACCTGTCTCTTATACACATCTCCGAGCCCACGAGACGGTCTATTAAATCTCGTATGCCGTCGTGTGCGTGAAAAAGGGGGGGGGGGGGGGGGGGGGGGGGGGGGGGGGGGGGGGGGGGGGGGGGGGGGGGGGGGGGGGGGGGGGGGGGGGGGGGGGGGGGGGGGGGGGGGGGGGGGG
>NZ_JAELUG010001514.1 GCF_016429255.1 Rhizobium sp. ASV8 | reverse complement strand
CCCCCCCCCCCCCCCCCCCCCCCCCCCCCCCCCCCCCCCCCCCCCCCCCCCCCCCCCCCCCCCCCCCCCCCCCCCCCCCCCCCCCCCCCCCCCCCCCCCCCCCTTTTCAAGCACAAGACGGCAAACGAGATTTAATAGACCGTCTCGTGGGCTCGGAGATGTGTATAAGAGACAGGAATGTGGAATAGTAGGAGGATTGAGCGTTTTCACGATCCAAAGAAACGCGGAAGCGCTCTGAAGCACCCGTCCCGTATTCAAATATCGAATACGGGACATCCCCCGCTCTCGAATGTACCGGAAG
>NZ_JAELUG010000168.1 GCF_016429255.1 Rhizobium sp. ASV8 | reverse complement strand
GCTTCGTACTATGCCATGCTGATCTGGCCAGAGCAGCGCGCCGTCGAGCCCGTTGATCATGCCGTAGCAGTTCGGCCCGACAATCGGCATGGCACCGGCTGCTTCGACCAGAGCCCGCTGCAGATCCGCGCCATCCGCCAGTTCCGCAACCGCCTCGCTGAAGCCCGAAGCATAACAGACCGCGCCGCCAGCTCCTCTCGCAGAAAGCTCGCGCACGATATCGACAGTAAGCGTCCGATTGACGCCGACGAAAGCGGCATCCGGCGCGCCGGGCAGTTCGGCGACCGACCGATAGCACCGGCGGCCAAGGACCCATTCCTGTGTCGGATGCACCGGCCAGATCTCGCCGGAAAACCCCAGAAGATCGCATTGCTCGATCACGCGCCGGGCTTCGCGACCGCCGAAGACGGCGATTGTTCTCGGTCTGATGAGGCGATCGAGCGAGCGCTGCGTCATGGGCTCATGCTCCGAACGGCCGAAGCAGATCGCGGCTGATAATATGCCGCTGTATCTCGGAGGTACCGTCCCATATGCGCTCGACGCGGGCGTCGCGCCAGAAGCGGGCGAGCGGCAAGTCGTCCATCAATCCCATGCCGCCAAAGATCTGGATTGCCTCGTCAGTGACGCGGGCAAGCATTTCCGAGGCATAAAGCTTGGCAGACGCAATCTCGCGATTGGCGGGGATGCCGGCATCGAGCTTCCAGGCGGCGGCCAGCGTGAGCAAGTCCGCTGCGTCGATTTCGGTGATCATATCGGCAAGCTTGAAGGAGACGCCCTGATTGGCACCGATCGGCTTGCCGAATTGCTTGCGCTCGGCGGCATAGGGCAGAGCCAGATCGAAAACGCGACGCGCACGACCGACACAAGTGGAGGCAACGGTCAGACGCGTCCCGTAAAGCCATTGATTGGCAAGATCGAAGCCGCGATGCAGCTCGCCGAGCACCTGCGACTTGGGCAGACGGCAGTCGGTGAAATTCAGGATGCAGTTGTGGTAGCCGCGATGGGAAACCGAATCATAGCCTTTGAGGATCTCGAAGCCTGACGTACCGCGATCGACCAGGAAGGCCGTGATCTTCTTCTTGACACCGCGATGCGTGTCTTCTTCGCCGGTCGCGGCAAAGACGATGACGAAATCTGCGACGTCGGCATGCGAGATGAAATGCTTCGTGCCATTGAGCACGAAATCATCACCATCCTGCCTTGCTGCGCATTTCATGCCGCGCATGTCGGAACCGGCATCCGGTTCAGTGATCGCAAGCGCATCGACGCGTTCGCCACGCACCGCCGGCAGCAGATAGCGCTCGCGCTGCTCGCCTTCGCAGGCCATCAGAATGCCGGACGGGCGGCCGAAGAACACCGTCAGCGCCATCGAGCCGCGGCCGAGCTCACGCTCGACCAGCGTGAAAGTCAGATGATCGAGGCCGGCGCCGCCAATTTCCTCGGGAAAGCCGCAGGCATAGAAGCCGAGTTCGATGCACTTGCGCTTGATATCCTGCCCAAGATCTGAGGGCACGATGCCGGTGCGCTCGACTTCGTTTTCGTGCGGATAGATCTCCGTCTCGACGAAGTCCCTGACCGTCTGGACGATCATCTCCTGTTCTTCGCTGAGTCCGAAATTCACGATCGCCTCCTCCTAGCGTTTTTGTCCCACATGGCGGCCGGCTCCCTCCGGCATTGGCAAGACTGCATGCGCAGCAATGATCGGCCTCAGCCTCACCAGCACCTCCTCCGGTGCAGCAACGGCTTTGCCGGCCTTTGCGTCGACATGCAGCAGCATCTGTTCGGCGGTGGCGATTACATCGCCGCTTTCGCTATCGTGCAGCGCATGGAACACATGCAGCCGCTTTTCGTCGGATGCGAGGATCTGCGCGGTCGAATGGATGGCTTGTCCGAGCTTGGCTTCGCCGAGATGGCGGATATGGGTTTCCACCGTATAGTAGCTATGGCCGCGCGCGACATAATCGAGGTCGACGCCGATCAGGCGCAGCAGCGCGTCCGACGTGTCGCCGAAGACCTGCAGATATCGATGCTCGGTCATATGGTCGTTATAGTCGACCCAGGCCGGGCTGACCTTGGTGTCGATGAGGTGCAGCGGCTTTTTAACATCCAGCGTCTGTTTCTTTTCTCCGCCCGCAGCCCAAAGATGCTGCTCGAAATCCTTCAGTAGCTTGCCGGCACCCCAGCCCTTGCCGCCATGGCCGCCTTTCAGGCTCTGGAGAATGCCTACGAGGTTTTCGTCGCGGATGCGCTCGAGTTCGCGGATCGACAGTCCATCGGCTTGTTCGTCGGATTGCTGGCCGATCTTCTCGACGAGTGCGTCGTCAAGATCGACGACATCCATCAGCTTCGTCCAGTTCCACTGCAAAGCCGGGCCGAACTGGGCAAGAAAGTGACGCATGCCCGCTTCGCCGCCGGCAATGCGATAGGTCTGGAACAGGCCCATCTGCGCCCAGCGCAGACCGAAGGAATAGCGGATGACATCGTCAAGCGTCTCGACGGTGCAGATATCGTCCTTGATCAGCCACAGCGCCTCGCGCCAAAGCGCTTCCAGCAGGCGGTCGCCGACGAAGGCCTCGATCTCCTTGGCGATATGCACGCCCTTCATGCCGATCGGCGGCAGTCTGTCCATGGCGGCCTGGATCGTCGCAGCGCTGGTCTTTTCGCCGCCGACGATCTCGACGAGCGGCAGCAGGTAGACGGGGTTATAGGGGTGGGCGACGAACAGGCGCTCCGGATGGCGCATGTCGCGCTGCAGGTCTGTTGGCAGCAATCCCGAAGTCGACGAGCCGATCAGCGCATCCGGCTTTGCAGCCGCATCGATCTGCGTCAGCACCGTGCGTTTGAGATCCAGCCGCTCAGGCACGCTTTCCTGGATCCAGTCGGCGCCGACGACCGCTGCCTCCAGTGTATCCCGAAAGGTCAGTTTGCCGCGCGGCGGAAGCGGCGCACCGGTCAGCATCGCATAGGCCTTTTCGGCGTTCGCCAGAACTTCGCCGACGATGCGGGTTGCCTCCGGATGCGGGTCGTAGACATCGACATCGATGCCCGCCAAGAGGAAGCGAGCGATCCATCCCCCGCCGATGACGCCGCCGCCGATGCATGCCGCCTTGTTGATCTTGGTCATCGGGGCCTCAGCGCTTCGTCAGTTTCAGTTTTTTGCGAACATCTTCGGGGCCGATGATGCGCGCGCCCATGCCTTCGACAACCTGCACCGCCTTTTCGACGAGTTGCGCGTTGGTCGCGAGCATGCCCTTTCCGGCATAGAGATTGTCTTCCAGGCCGACACGGACGTTGCCGCCGGCAAGGATCGCAGCTGCCGGGTAGGCCATCGCATTGCGACCGATGGAAAAGGCCGAGAAGGTCCAGCTTTTGGGAACGTTATTGACCATCGCCATGAAGGTGTTCAGGTCGTCGGGCGCCCCCCAGGGGATGCCCATGCAGAGCTGGATGAGAACCGGATCCTCGATGAGACCCTCCTCGGCAAGCTGCTTGGCGAACCAGAGATGACCGGTATCGAAGGCCTCGATCTCCGGGCGGACGCCGAGATCGGTCATCTTCTTCGCCATGGCCCGCAGCATCGAGGGCGTGTTGGTCATGACATAGTCGCCGAGGCTGAAATTCATCGTGCCGCAATCGAGCGTGCAGATTTCCGGCAGGCATTCGGCGACATGGCTCACGCGCTCGGTGGCACCCGCCATATCGGTGCCCTTGGTATTCAGCGGCAGCGGGCTCTCGACATTGCCGAATATCAGATCGCCGCCCATGCCGGCCGTCAGATTCAGCACGACATCGACGTCGGCGGAACGGATACGGTCCGTGACCTCCTTGTAAAGGTCGTTGCGGCGGCTGGCGGCGCCCGTTTCCGGGTCGCGAACGTGACAGTGAACCACTGCCGCCCCAGCCTTGGCGGCGTCGATCGCGGACTCCGCGATCTGCTTGGGAGTGATCGGAACATGGCTGGATTTGGAAGCCGTGTCACCGGCGCCGGTGACGGCACAGGTGATGAAGACATCGCGATTCATCGTAAGAGGCATTTTTGTTCTCCCTCGTATTGAGGACATTACGAGGCATGAGGCGAGTTCGTGCTTTGCATTATCGGAGGCATTCGATACAGTTTCGGAACGATCGAAGGATTGCTGAATGCTCACATCAGCCAACGAGACACTCGACATCGATCTCCTGATCCTTCCGGAGACGAACCTCATTCTGATCGCTTCGGTGATCGAGCCGTTGCGCGGGGCCAATCGCATTTCCGGGGCGGAGCTCTATCGCTGGCGACTGTTCACGCCGGATGGTGCCCCTGTGGAGACGACGAGCTTCATCCCGGTACCCGCCTCCGGAAGTTTTCGGCCAATGTCCGAGACGACACCGCTATTTGTTCTTGCCAGCTACAATTGGCGCCGCAGCGCCACGCAGGCATTGAAGATGCAACTGTCACAGACGGCACGTCATCGCTCGATGATCGCCGGCATCGAATCCGGCAGCTGGATTCTCGCAGAGGCGAGTCTTCTCGATAATGTCTCGGCCGCCGTTCACTGGGAGGATTTCGACGATTTCGCACTCGCCTATCCGCAAGTGCGGGCCACCAGGGACCGCTTCGCGATCGACGGCAAGCGCATCACGACAGCCGGTTCGCTGCCGACGGTCGACCTCATGCTGGAAATCATCCGCCGCCGGCAAGGTTATTCGCTGGCACTCGAGGTCAGTCGGCTGTTCATTTACGAACCGTCATCCGGTCAGAATGCAGCTGAGCTTTCCCCCTCGACTGCGGGTCTGCATATGCGCGATCCTCGCGTCGCTCAAGCCATTCGCCTGATGGAAGAGCATATCGAGCAACCATTGCTTCTTGCCCGTCTGGCGCGGCGCGTCGGCGTCAGCGCGCGCCATCTGCAGGGACTTTTTCAGGACAACATCGGCGTCCCCCCGCATGTGCACTATCTGGCACTACGACTGAATGCGGCACGGCGCAAAGTGATCGAAACGAAAGATAGTTTTGCAGAAATCGCCGCGGCAACAGGCTTCAACTCTGCCTCGGCATTTTCCCGCAGCTATCGGGCGAGCTTTTCCGAAAGCCCCTCCGGTACCCGCCGAAGGCTTCGTCGGCGCCTTACTGCAAGAGCGGAATTGCCATAGGCCGAGCCACAAGTCATGACGAGTGGCACCTTGCCCTTCAGATCACGATAGTGAATTGGGATCGACGATAAAAGGCTGCGATTTCGCGTTCAAAGCAATCAATCGCCGCATGGACCCATGGTTCGTAAGCATCATTGCCGCCGCGGGCTTGGCGCCGGCTGCGCGATCGAAGCATTCCGATAAGTCGCAAGTCTACAAATCGCATCGCTTTCAAACCAGTATCTGACCTCAAATGCCATAACACAGTCCGCTCCGGCCGATGTCCATACATAAGAGACCCGAAAATTACGGAACTCGGCAAGTGTTGCAAAATTGATAGCCATAAAGCCTTAGCGAGCTCTCTTGGCAGGCGAATTTACGACAAAATCGCGAATATGGAGCGGACATCACACGTCGCCTGATGCCGCCAGCCACTCAGCTTGAGGCCTCGGAACTTTCCGGCGTCGGGCCGGATGCCGAGGATTTCAATGCCAATCGCCATCGCATGATGTCGTCGGCTCCCTCCCCGGGTTCGAGGCGCAGGTCTTGAGCGAGCACCGGCAGTCCAGAAGCCTCATCCATCGGCACAAGCTTCACCGGTTCGCCGGTTCTGCCATTGACGAACTTCAATGGGGGGCCGGCGAGTTCGGCGAGATTCCATTTGTCACCGACCTGAGCCAGCGCCTGAACGACAAGAGCGACATCCTTGCCCATCTTCGTCAGCAGATATTCATAGCGATCAGGCTTGGTTTGATAGCGACGGCGCTCGATCAGTCCGTTTTTCTCAAGAAGCTTCAGGCGATCCGACAAGGTCGCGTTGGTTACGCCTGTGGAGCTTTGAAACTCGTCATAGCGGCTCAATCCCAGCAAGAGATCACGGACAATCAGAATGCTCCAGCGATCGCCAAGTGCTCCAAGCACGTCGGCGATCGAGCATCGCATCCCCTCAAAACCCTTGGATCGCACCAGCTCACCTTTCCCAGATCGTTTCCAGCACAGAAATAGCATTCACTGCCGTGCGGCGTCCAACCGCATTCGGAATTCCCTCCGACAAAGCCTCTTGATTAACTCTTATAATTAGAGTTATAATAATCGCAAGCTCTTAACAGGAGGTATCCATGAGCAAAATCAAAAGAACGGCCCTGGTTACCGGCGCATCATCCGGCATCGGCGCGGCCTATTCCGATCGTCTGGCCGCCCGAGGTCATGATCTTATCCTGGTGGCGCGTCGCCGTGATCGGCTGGAGGAGTTGGCGGAGCGCCTGCGCTCGATCCACCATATCGAAGTGGAAGTCGTGCTGGCCGAATTGAGCGATCAGCAGGATCTGGCGACTGTCGAGGCGATGATCGCGAAGCGCCCGGATATCGAGGTTCTCGTGAATTGCGCCGGCCTCGGAGCGCTTGGCCTTGGGGTTTCGGTTGATCAGGGCTCGGTCGATACGCTCGTCAAAGTCAATATTCTCGCCCTGACGCAGCTTTCGCTCGCCGCCGCGCGCGCCTTTCTCGAACGCAAGCACGGGACGATCATCAACATCGGCTCGATCATAGGCCTGATGCCTTTGCCAGGTGCGGCGAGCTATGGTGCATCAAAGGCCTATGTGCTGCACTTCAGCCGCGCGCTTCAGGCCGAACTGGCATCGAGCGACGTGACGGTCCAGGTCGTCATGCCCGGGATGGTTCGCTCCGAATTCTTCGGCGGCAAGCCGACGCCCTTTCCCGAACACCTGTTCATGTCGGCGGAAACCCTCGTCGACAGCGCATTGCATGCGCTGGATCAAGGCGAACTCATCTGCTTTCCGACCTTGCACGATCCCGACGCCTGGGCCGGTTTCGATCAGGCAAGGGGCCATCTTGCCAAAGAACTTATGCAAAACGGCGTGCCGGCCGAACGCTATTGCCAGGCTCTCGCGGTCTAACACGCCCGACGCACCACAATCAGACCAGCCCACCAGCATTCCCATTTCATCAGGAGACTCAACATGCCCCTTTGGAAAATCTATCACCCTGAAGCCGCCTTTTCCGACGACGACAAACGGGCGATCGCCGAGCGGCTCACCGGCCTTTATCGCGACCTGCCACCCTTCTATGTCGGCGTCGTTTTCGAGGCCGTCGCCAAGAACTCCTTTTATATCGGCGGGCAACCGGCGGACGACTTCGTTCGCATAGCCGTCGATCACATCGCACGCCAAATCAACGATGACGATATAAGGCAACAGTTCCTGGCCGCCATCGGCAGGCTTCTGGCGCCCTATATCGCCGATCGTGGCTTGCGATGGGAAATTCACATCGACGAGACGCCCTTCAGCCTGTGGGCCATCCAGGGCATCCGGCCGCCTGTGCCGGGAACGCCGGCGGGAGAGGTCTGGCGGCGAGATAACAAACCCTCGGCCTACTAAATACCAGCAACACGGCCGAGCGCGTCAGTGCCTGTCCGCAGCGGTCGGTCAGAGGACATCTCTGGCCACTTCGCTCGGCCTAAACATCGTTGCGCGGGATGCCGCACGCCCCGCACCCGCGAAGGCCGTTCTGGATGAAGATGGGCTTTCACCCGACGGGAGAAATCAAGCCCTTCGTAGGAAAAGCGATCAGGTCGCAAAGCATCCGGATGGAGAAGGTGCTATAGGTTTCCGGCATAGGCTTTTGCAACAGGGTTAACGAGACGTTAATGCTAGTGACTTGAAATTATTGTTGATCGTTACAAATTTGGGTGAAGGCGTTACGATTTTCGTTCACTAATTGTGCTATTTGCAAGGCGTTTGCAGCATCGTCCACATAGGGTGCCGATCGAACGATTTTGTCACATCGAAAGCACACCGCCGTTATGATGCTACCAATTATTTTCAATCGATATTGATGGGTCGACCATTTTAGCTTTTAATTATCTCGGGCTTGAACACCCTGACTTCACATAGGCGCTCGTCAAGCGAGTTCCGAACCGATGCGCAGCCTAGCGGCTGGCGCGTTGCCAAGGCCATCACGGCCGGGGGCGATGTGCCATGTCCAGGCTTCGGCTAAAAGTGCATCGGCGTGTCTGTGAAGCGCGTGTTCAACCCCCGGCCACGGCCGGTCGCTGAATATGGGGGGGGGGATGACGCGAATGGCAGAGGCGACAGCGCAGCAAGTGATTGGCAGACATAGATGCCATTGGGCAACCTGGAAGTTTTCTATCGGGCAAAACGCTTACTACTGCGGCGAAAGAGCGATCGTGATGGATCGGCACTGTACGGTCATGGGGCATCAGATATTCAAGGTCTGGCTCGTCGACAAGCTCGGTGAGCGAGCAGCAAGATACATCTCGGCCGGCTCGCTCTCATAGCGAGATTGACTCTTGCATCCACCAGAACATAATGAGAACATTATTTCTGATGGAGATTGCCATGAACAGCTGCGGCACACTCACCTTGTCCGATTTCATAGGGCGGCAGGTCGAAACAACGTGTGACAAATGCCGCAACAAACACACATTTGACGGCGATTGGCTTTTTGAAAAGCATGGCGATCTTGAGATGCCGTCTGTCCTTTTCGATTTAGCCAAGATCATTCAATGTGAGCGCATCGGAAACCGATACGCTGATCGATGCGCACTGGTTTACGCGGATGGAAGCCGTGCGCGACAGGAGCCGACCGAATACATCCCTCTCTATCGCTGGAAAGAGACGTGGCCGGGCGAAAGCGATCCTGCGGGCAACCCTCTACAGGATTTCTTCGGAATGGACGGGGATGTGATCATTGGGCGAATCCGGCTTGAAAGCCACGGCCCAACTGCAAATCTCTGGCAATGGAGTGGTCAAGGAGGAAAGGTGCGCGAACGCCTATTGCCGCACCAAGGCTATGAGCCAACAGCTCGAGAGGCCTCGCGCATGGTCGAAGACTATTATCACCGGCTGATGCGCCACAATGGGCAAAGTGGCAGCAAGGACGCGTGAGTAGACGTGACGGCCTTGACAACTCAATATTTGCATTGCCGACACCCCATGCAATCCGCTAAAGTTGCATCTTACTTTTAGCGGAGTGGTTTGGAAATGAGCGTACTTGTTCGGTCGATCATTGTCGCCTTGGGTGTAATAATTTCGCTCGTCGGCTTGGCGCCTGCTCTCGGAGTTCAGATTCCCTTTAGCAGTCTACCAAGCGCCCTATCCATTCTCGTCACCTTGCCGATTGGCATCTTGATATGCGCCACCGTACTCCGCCGAGCGTAGAAACAAAAAAGGGGCGGAAATTCCGCCCCTCCCCTTTTCTACTCAGGCCGCCAGTCCTAGCGCACTATCTACAATTCCGTGGAGATCCTCAATCGATCCCTGGTTGATGAGGATAGCATCTCTGTCTTCACATCCACGCTCAGAGGCATGATTGCCGGCAATGCCTCCCCTCCCTACAAGAAGATAGATGTTTCCGCCAAACTTCCGGATAGCAGCCGCCTCGTTCGGAAAACGGCAATCGTCAACGACGACTCTGCATCCTTCTGCGAGGGTCGCCTCGACGCGACGACGCCAAAGACTAATCCAGAGATCCTCGCCTATGGAATTCCTGCCCCATTCGGTGCCGAGCGTCTGCATGGCATGCCGCGGCGTCTTGCCGAGAAGTGTGCCGCTCGGCAGCTCTTTAAGGCTGCCTTCAATCTCCTCTTCCGTAAGGCCGATTGCCCGCATCATGTCTTTCAGCGGGCCGGCGAACTTTACAAGCTTGTAACCCAGATGATCGACTAGGTGATGAGTTGCCGTCGACTTTCCCGCACCTGCCGCGCCGGTGAAAGCGACAACGGCCGGTAGGTTGTCATTGGCAGGCGCCTTGCCGATCGCTTGCGCCAGTTGCCTAAGCTCGAGTGGAACATTATCGTTGGCATGCGGAATCCGCGTAAGATCGCCGCTGGACGTCCAGGCCGGAACCGGATGTTCTGTCATACTGTCTCCTCGATCTGCTTTTCGACTTTCGGTTGAACGACAGTCCGGAACCGGTCAGCGCGGAAAGGCATGTCGTCATATCCGAAGCCGTCGCTATCGTTGTCGGCGCCGCGATCGATCTCCGCCAGCTTGACGCCGAAGAAGGTTCCGTCGACATAGTGCGTGAACGTGCCGGCCCAGCGCACCGTGTATATCTCCCCTTCCCTGATTAGTTGGTCAGTCTTGATGCCGGGGAATTTGTCGTTCGTGCAGACTACCTTGTCGCCGGGCTTCATGCCGCATTCCTCGCAACGTCCAGCGCCTGGAACGTCGCCAGAAACTCTGTCTCGGCGACAATGGGCGACCAACATTGGATTTTCACGCCAAGCGGCCGGTTATAGTGGGCATGCCATGGCATGGGCTGCATGTTGACGAGTTCGTCGGCGATGATGCGGTTATCGGCGTCGTGAACCTCATTGGGGATTTGGAAGGGCAGCCCGAACCGATAGGCGATCGCAAGCCAGTTGCGCTCCTCGATCTCGCTATAGTTCGCCAAGTGCGGCTTCAGCGGACGCGGCACGTCAACACAGTAGGCTTCAGTCGCATCGTGCAACAAGCCATACATTGCGACTGTCGGCCCATATTGGCGAAGCAGCCATCGAGCCATATGCACACTGTGCTCGGCGACGCTGTAGTGCTGGATGCAGTGACCAGCATATCGACACATCAGGCTCAGCGCATGAGCAATGTCGATGAGATGGACCTCATTCGATCTCGGATCGCAAGGCCAGTACTGGCGGCCGGTATAGGTCTGCATCCAGTCGCCTTCGCGGCGATCTAGACCGATATAGTAGCCGCCGTCAGCGGCGGCGTTATCATTGTCGGCGGCAGGCGGCAAGCGCTGCGCGCCGAGGCCTGGCACCATGACGTAGTCGTTATACTGTTTTTGCGGAAACGGTATAACGCTGTCTTCATCGGGAATTCTCCCGCCAAATAGAGTCATTCACTTCTCCTCTTCGTGGTGATCGCCGCCGGTTGGTGGCCGCCGGCGGGTGGTTAACTGCGCGGGCGAGGCTTCGCCGGCCGCAAAACTCTAACCAGTCTTTGTGCTGCCAGAATTTCCGCCATCGTCGTTTTCATCATGCCGCCCTCTTCTGCTCTGCCGGCGCGTTATCGTTTGCGGCTCGCAGCTTCGCGCCCATGACTCGTGCGGCCGACAGAATGACACGACCGTCCTCGCCATAGTCCTTATGGTAGGTGATCACCTTGGCCGATCGACCGGAAAGCCAATTCGAACCGTAGGCATCCGGTGCGGCAAGCGTCTCGTGTTGCTCCACCTTCATAAGGTCGGTGGTTTTCAGCTCGTCAGAATGCTTGTGGCCGGTGTGCGCATAGCTCAGACGCGTGCGGCCGTAGATCTTGCGGAACTTACCGACGAGGATCGAATCAACGTTCTTGGTGCCACGCCGGTGGCCATGGTGGTAGAAGAGCGAAACGTCGCCGTGCTCGATGACTGAGTATGTGCCTGGATTCACGTCGACTGTAACGCGCGGCTCGTCTTCGTAGAAGGCCGCCAGCATTTCGCGCAGCCAAACTTCGCCGGCCGGGTCGTGGTTCGCGTCGCACATGATAACGTCAAGCTGCTCGTGCTTTTCCAGCAGCATCCGAATGACGGTGCGCACGATCCGAATTGCCGCCCTCACCATCTTCGGATAACGCGAATCGCTGTCTAGTAGATGGCCGTGCTCTGGTGTGATGCTCTTGAACGAATCGTAATGTAGAAAATCGCCGAGCTGCGCAAAGACAGCGCGCCGCGCCGGTGGAGATTGCGCAATAGCCGCGGCGAACCAATCGATAATCAGCTGTTCGCCGATGCGAAGATCATAGTCGCCGGCGCCGGTTTCCTCGTTCCAGGCCAGAGC
>NZ_JAELUG010001513.1 GCF_016429255.1 Rhizobium sp. ASV8 | reverse complement strand
CCCCCCCCCCCCCCCCCCCCCCCCCCCCCCCCCCCCCCCCCCCCCCCCCCCCCCCCCCCCCCCCCCCCCCCCCCCCCCCCCCCCCCCCCCCCCCCCCCCCCCCTTTTCAAGCAGAAGACGGCATCCGAGATTTAATAGACCGTCTCGTGGGCTCGGAGATGTGTATAAGAGACAGGAACAAGAGAGATAGCGCGCTGTGTTTCCTAAATGAAACACGGCGCTCTCGTGGCTTGCCATTGAAGAGAAAGTGATTTTCCCACTTTCCGTCTCGACTTTCGTAGCATGGGTGCTACCGTTCCCC
>NZ_JAELUG010001512.1 GCF_016429255.1 Rhizobium sp. ASV8 | reverse complement strand
CCCCCCCCCCCCCCCCCCCCCCCCCCCCCCCCCCCCCCCCCCCCCCCCCCCCCCCCCCCCCCCCCCCCCCCCCCCCCCCCCCCCCCCCCCCCCCCCCCCCCCTTTTACAAGCACAAGACGGCATACGAGATTTAATAGACCGTCTCGTGGGCTCGGAGATGTGTATAAGAGACAGGTGTCGGGCGGTAGCCGATCGTGTGAAAATCCAGAGCCAGCGCCTCGCCACCCTTTAGTGCCGCCTTGACCTTGCCGAACAGCTCTTCGGCTGCCCCTTCCGGATCGCCCGCGGGATCGGTGCCGC
>NZ_JAELUG010001511.1 GCF_016429255.1 Rhizobium sp. ASV8 | reverse complement strand
GAGCGGTGTGCTGGTGTCCGTGCTTGCCTATTTTCCCTTCCTCTATTTGCCCGTTGCCGCTGCCCTGCGCCGGCTCGATCCGGCGATCGAGGATGCGGCGGCGTCGCTCGGCCTTGGCCCCTGGCGCTGTCTCTTATACACATCTCCGAGCCCACGAGACGGTCTATTAAATCGCGTATGCCGTCGTCTGCGTGAAAAAGGGGGGGGGGGGGGGGGGGGGGGGGGGGGGGGGGGGGGGGGGGGGGGGGGGGGGGGGGGGGGGGGGGGGGGGGGGGGGGGGGGGGGGGGGGGGGGGGGGGGG
>NZ_JAELUG010001510.1 GCF_016429255.1 Rhizobium sp. ASV8 | reverse complement strand
CCCCCCCCCCCCCCCCCCCCCCCCCCCCCCCCCCCCCCCCCCCCCCCCCCCCCCCCCCCCCCCCCCCCCCCCCCCCCCCCCCCCCCCCCCCCCCCCCCCCCCTTTTTCAAGCAGAAGACGGAATACGCGATTTAATAGACCGTCTCGTGGGCTCGGAGATGTGTATAAGAGACAGGATAATAGGTGCTCGCCCTCATTTCCGTTGCCACGACATTGCCGTATGCGTCGACCAGAACCTTTCGACCGCGTCCATCTCGCGCCATCGAATACCCGCCGCCATAGGGGTATTGTTCAAGAATTC
>NZ_JAELUG010001509.1 GCF_016429255.1 Rhizobium sp. ASV8 | reverse complement strand
CCCCCCCCCCCCCCCCCCCCCCCCCCCCCCCCCCCCCCCCCCCCCCCCCCCCCCCCCCCCCCCCCCCCCCCCCCCCCCCCCCCCCCCCCCCCCCCCCCCCCTCTTTTCACGCAGAAGACGGCATACGAGATTTAATAGACCGTCTCGTGGGCTCGGAGATGTGTATAAGAGACAGGGATAGTGGATCTCTATTGCATCCACGCCATGCAGGTCGATTTCCTCAAGAAACGCATGAACGAGGGGCTTATAGGCGCTGCGGATGCGGGCTCGAACACCCTTTTCCTTGAGCTTGCGCTCCATG
>NZ_JAELUG010001508.1 GCF_016429255.1 Rhizobium sp. ASV8 | reverse complement strand
CCCCCCCCCCCCCCCCCCCCCCCCCCCCCCCCCCCCCCCCCCCCCCCCCCCCCCCCCCCCCCCCCCCCCCCCCCCCCCCCCCCCCCCCCCCCCCCCCCCCCCTTTTTCACGCATAAGACGGCATACGAGATTTAATAGACCGTCTCGTGGGCTCGGAGATGTGTATAAGAGACAGGGGTAGGATAGGGATCAAAGTCGCACGATGCTTCCGGAAATCAACCTGCAAGGAGACGTCGATGTGGCCGCGCTGTCACCACTTCTTCGCGGCATGCTTCTTTCGGTTGCCTATGCTGACGGTGAG
>NZ_JAELUG010001507.1 GCF_016429255.1 Rhizobium sp. ASV8 | reverse complement strand
CCCCCCCCCCCCCCCCCCCCCCCCCCCCCCCCCCCCCCCCCCCCCCCCCCCCCCCCCCCCCCCCCCCCCCCCCCCCCCCCCCCCCCCCCCCCCCCCCCCCCCTTTTTCACGCAGAAGCCGGCATACGAGATTTAATAGACCGTCTCGTGGGCTCGGAGATGTGTATAAGAGACAGGCCATATGAGCAATCGTGGCCTGCGCATCAAACCGCCGGAGCAATTGGCCGATTTCACGACGTCAGGCTTCCTTGGCATTCCAAATATCGCGCTCGTTGCGCTCGTGCTCTCGCTGCTTGCCTGG
>NZ_JAELUG010001506.1 GCF_016429255.1 Rhizobium sp. ASV8 | reverse complement strand
CCCCCCCCCCCCCCCCCCCCCCCCCCCCCCCCCCCCCCCCCCCCCCCCCCCCCCCCCCCCCCCCCCCCCCCCCCCCCCCCCCCCCCCCCCCCCCCCCCCCCCTTTTTCACGCAGACGACGGCATACGAGATTTAATAGACCGTCTCGTGGGCTCGGAGATGTGTATAAGAGACAGGGATTGGGGTTGATGCCGGTTGACAGATCCAGCCAGTCTTCCGGCCGGCCGCCATATTGACGAGCGGCAGCGGTAATGCCGCCGCCATGTACGATCTTGTCCGTCATTCAACATCACCGGCAAGAT
>NZ_JAELUG010001505.1 GCF_016429255.1 Rhizobium sp. ASV8 | reverse complement strand
GCTGGAATATTTCTCTCAACCAATTGAAATGATTGAAGTTAATTTTACGGATTGAGATTGACGCGATAAGGCGGCAGGCTTGAGATCGCAGCCGGCGCACTTTTTTGTGTCGGGCCGGGAATAAACCTGTCTCTTATACACATCTCCGAGCCCACGAGACGGTCTATTAAATCTCGTATTCCGTCTTCTGCGTGAAAAAGGGGGGGGGGGGGGGGGGGGGGGGGGGGGGGGGGGGGGGGGGGGGGGGGGGGGGGGGGGGGGGGGGGGGGGGGGGGGGGGGGGGGGGGGGGGGGGGGGGGGG
>NZ_JAELUG010000167.1 GCF_016429255.1 Rhizobium sp. ASV8 | reverse complement strand
CATCGGAGCCTGCACCCTCGAAATCCTCATCCAGTTCCTCCTGCGTGTCGCCCTTCATCAGCCGTTTCGCAAGTGCGGAACTGAGCGGCGTCAGCGCCATCGAGAGTGTCACGATGGCGATCAGCATCGATGCTGTGTTGGCGGAGAAGAGGCCGCCGCTGGCGCTGGCGGCGCTGAACAGCACGAAGCCGAATTCGCCGCCCTGCGGCAATAGCCCGGCGATGCGGACGGCATCATTGTGCGCTGAGCCCGCGACGCGGCTTAGCGCATAGATGACGGCGGCCTTGATGAGCATCATCACCGGGACGGCGAGGACGATCAGCAGCCAGTTGTCGAGGATGACGTCGAGCTTCAGCGACAGACCGACAGCAATGAAGAAAATGGCGAGCAGCACGCCGCGGAAGGGTTCGATATCGGCTTCCAGCTCGTGCCGATAGGAGGATTCGGCCAGCATCACGCCGGAGAGAAAGGCGCCCATCGCCATGGACAGGCCGGCAAGCTGCATTAGCGTTGCCGATCCCATGACGACGAAGAGAGCAGCGGCAATCATCGCTTCGCGGGCACCGGTGCGGGCAATGACCTGGAACAGCGGCGTCAGGAGATAGCGGCCGGCGATGATCATCGCTGCTACCGCGCCGACTGCGATCGCAAGGCTCGGCAGTGGATTGGCGGTTTCCTTCGCTCCGTCGAGGACGGTAATCAGCGCCAGCAACGGCACAATGGCCAGATCCTGCAGCAGCAGCATGGAGAAGGAGCGTTGTCCGTACTTCGTATTGACGTCGCCCTGCTGCTCAAGGATCTGCATGGCAAAGGCGGTCGAGGAGAGCGCCAGGCCGAAGCCGATGATGATGCTGCCCTTCCAGCCGGCGATGCCGCCGAGGTAGGATGCGACCATCAGCGCCAATCCGCTGAACACGACCTGTGCCGTTCCGAGGCCGAAAATATCGCGGCGCATCTGCCAGAGGCGGGACGGCTTCAGTTCCAGCCCGATGATGAACAGCAGGAAGACCACGCCGAGTTCGGCGACGGCAAGCACCGCCTCGCTGTCCCCGATGCTATGGAGGATTGGGCCGATCACCACGCCGGCAGCCAGATAGCCGAGCACTGTGCCGAGCCCCAGTTTCTTGAAGATGGGCGCCGTGACGACGGCACCTCCGAGCAGCAGCAGGGTCTCGGTGAAAAGCGTATTGGGGGCGGACATCGTCTTTTTCTTTCCGTGGGGCAGGCGGTCTTGCAACGCGTGGCCATCATAAACAACCAGGCGTGAAGGGATTAGAACAAGAATCGGCTTTGCCGCCCTTGATGCTTTATGTAGTGCACAATAAATGGAACGCGAAGGAAAGGCCAAATCATGACCTCAGAAATCGATTCCGCCACTCTGCTTTCCCGTGCCAGCCAGCTGATCGACCTCGCCCGGAAAGCCGGTGCGGATGCGGCCGATGCCGTGGTCGTGCGTTCGCGCGCCCAATCGGTCAGCGTTCGCCTCGGGAAGGTCGAAGGCACCGAATCCTCCGAAAGCGACGATTTCTCGCTCAGGGTCTTCGTCGGCAATCGCGTCGCCAGCGTTTCGGCCAATCCGGGCTTCGACCTGAACGCCCTTGCCGAGCGCGCCGTGGCCATGGCTAAGGTTTCGCCCGAGGATCCCTTTGCTTGCCTCGCCGATGAAGCGGATCTCGCCAAGAGCTACCCCGATCTCGAATTGTTCGACGCGACCGAGGTGTCCACGGAGCGGCTTCGCGAAGCGGCTCTTGCGACCGAAGCGGCGGCCCTTGCCGTTTCGGGTGTTACCAATTCTTCCGGCGCAGGCGCTTCGGCTGGCATGGGCGGCCTTGTCCTTGTGACGTCGCATGGTTTTGCCGGACACTACAAGGGGTCGCGTTTCGGCCGCTCCGTCAGCGTGATTGCCGGCGAGGGCACCGGCATGGAGCGCGACTATGATTTCGACAGCCGCCTCTATTTCGCGGATCTCGACGCAGCCGAGGAGATCGGTCGTCGTGCCGGCGAGCGTGTGGTCAAGCGCATCAACCCGCGCCAGGTTCCCACCAACAAGAACGTTACCGTCGTCTTCGACCCGCGCGTTGCGCGCGGCTTCGTCGGCCATATTGCCGGCGCGATCAACGGTGCATCCGTCGCTCGCAAGACCAGCTTCCTGCGCGACAAGATGGGACAGCAAGTGCTGAAATCAGGCCTTTCGATCACGGATGACCCGCTGATCGTGCGCGGGCCGTCCTCGCGTCCCTTCGATGGTGAAGGCGTGTCCGGCAAGCGGCTGGTCATGATCGAGGATGGGGTGTTGCAATCCTGGTTCCTCTCCACAGCGACCGCGAGGGAAATCGGCGGTGGCCTCAAGACCAATGGCCGCGGCGTCCGCGGCGGCACGGCGGTTTCTCCCGCTTCGACCAACCTGGCGCTGGAGCCGGGCGATATTTCGCCCGAGGAGTTGATCCGCGGCGTCGGAACCGGCTTTTACGTCACCGAACTCATCGGCCAGGGCGTCAACATGATCACCGGTGAGTACAGCCGCGGCGCCACCGGATTCTGGATCGAAAACGGCGAGTTGACCTTCGCGGTTTCGGAGGTGACGATCGCCTCCAATCTGAAGGACATGTTCATGCGCGTGACGCCGGCCAACGATATCGACCGCGATTTCGGTGTGGCCGCTCCGACGCTCGCTATCGAAGGCATGACGCTGGCCGGACTTTAAGGAGCAGGCGGAAATTGGACACTGTGAATGAGCGATAGCCAGAAGGCCGGCCGGCCGAGCGATGTGGACCTGATTGTCGAGGCCGCGCTCGAGGCGGGCAGGATCGCTCTCGGTTTCTTCCGGCAATCGCCGGAGGTCTGGTGGAAGAATAATGGCCAGTCACCCGTCAGCGCGGCCGATTTCGCCGCCAATGAGAGCCTGGCCGCCACGCTGCGGTCGGCCCGGCCCGGCTATGGCTGGCTTTCCGAAGAAACCGACGACGATGCCGAACGGCTGTCGCGTGCGACCGTCTTCGTCGTCGATCCGATCGACGGCACCAGGGGCTTCCTCGCGGGCTCGGATCTGTGGTGCGTCAGCGTTGCCGTGGTAACGGATGGACGGCCGGTTGCGGGGGTGCTCTATGCGCCTGCGCTGGATGAGCTGTTCGTGGCCGCCGCAGGTGGCCAGGCGCTGAAGAACGGCAAGCCGATCAGCGTTTCGCAAAGACTGGGCGACGACCCACACCGGCTGGCGACCGGCGAAGACATGCTGAAAAGCTTCGATCCGGACTTTCGCAAGACGGTCGAGCGCGTAAAGCACGTTCCCTCGCTTGCCTATCGGCTTGCCATGGTCGCGGACGGTCGCCTGGAAGGGACCATCGTCAAACGCAACTCGCACGACTGGGATCTGGCTGCTGCCGATCTCATCCTGGAGCGGGCGGGCGGTGCGCTCGTGGATCTCTCGGGCAGTGCTCTGCGCTACAACCGCGCCGAGGTATCTCACGAGGAACTTTGCGGAGCATCGGCTGCGCAATTGCCAGAGTTTCTCCACCAGCTTTCGCACCGACGAGACGGTTGACCTTTCCGTCAAAATCCCTCAGATGAAGGGCGGAGGGGGACGACAGTAGAAAGAGACGAAAATGACTGATACCAGCGGCAAAAAGCAGCTCCTGCACCTCGTCTTCGGTGGTGAACTGGAAAACCTCGAAGAAGTCCAATTCCGTAACCTCAACGAACTCGATATCGTCGGCATGTATCCCGACTATGCGAGCGCGCTGACGGCTTGGAAGTCCAAGGCACAGCAGACTGTCGACAACGCTCACATGCGTTATTTCATCGTCCATCTGCATCGCCTGCTCGATCCGCAGGAAAAGGCGGCCTCTTAAGCCGCCTGATACCAAAGTTTGCATTTGATATTTTCGTCCGGAGAGGCGTTATCGCTTTAAATCCGGCACCGAAGCAGTATCTTTGTCACAATAAGAACGAAAAATCGGCCGTTTATCCGGCCGTTTGATAATCAGGATTTGGCATCGATGATGATCAGCTTGGATAGGAGTCGATCGAGATGAGCAGCCTCAGGGCGCGTCTTGCCTTGAGCGCCTATCGTCTTGGCGGCATCGCTGTCTATCCGTTTCTCGGGCCGTATCTCGCGGTCCGTGCCGCGAAGGGCAAGGAAGACGGCACCCGCAAGCTGGAGCGTTCCGGCTATGCGAGCGCCAACCGGCCGCAAGGACCGTTGATCTGGTTCCATGCCGCAAGCGTGGGCGAGACATCGGCGGTCATTCCGCTGATCCGGGAAATCCGCCGTCGCGACATTCATGTCATCCTGACGACGGGCACGATCACCTCGGCCAAGGTGGCGCATGAGCGTCTCGGCGAGGAGGTCATTCATCAATACGTGCCCCTCGATCTTAGGCCCGCCGTTCGCCGTTTCCTCGACTACTGGCAGCCCGATTGCGCCATCTTTGCTGAATCCGAGATTTGGCCGACGACCATCACCGAGCTTGGCCGCCGCCGTATCCCGCAGATTCTCGTCAATGCGCGCATGTCGGACCGCTCCTTCGCGCGCTGGAGCAAGCACCCGTCGCTCGCCGAGGCGCTCTTCGAGAACCTCGCTTTGGTCGTTGCCCAGTCCGATCTCGATGCCGAGCGCTATCGCGATCTCGGCGCGGTGCAGGTGCTCAAATCGGGCAATCTCAAGGTGGATACCGACGCGCCGTCCTACGACGCTCCGACGCTTGCCAGCTATATGAAGCAGATCGGCAACCGGAAGACCTGGGTCGCAGTCTCGACCTTCGAGGGCGAAGAGGCTGCCGCAGCCTCCGTCCACGCCATGCTCAAGGAGCATAACGGCCAGCTCACCATTATCGTGCCGCGCCACCCTGAGCGTTGCGACGCGATCGAGGCCATGCTGGTGGAGCAGGGGCTGAAGGTGGCGCGCCGTACCCGCAACGATATCCTGTCGGCGGATGTGGATGTCTTCCTCGGCGATACGATCGGCGAGATGGGACTTTATCTGCGCATGACTGAAGTGGCCTTCATGGGCAAATCGCTGTTCAACGAGGGCGGTCAGAACCCGCTGGAGCCGGCCATGCTAGGCTGTGCGATCCTGACCGGCGGTCATGTCCAGAATTTTCGCGATGCCTATCAGGTGCTTGCCCGTCGCGGCAGCGCCCGCATGGTGCGCGATACCGAGATGCTGGCCCGCGGCGTCCATTATCTGCTGACCAACGATTCGGCGCGGCGCGCGATGATCGATGCCGGCTTTGTCGCGGTGCACGAGATGCGCGGCGCATTAGCGGCAACCGTCAAGGGGCTGGAGCCCTACATCAATCCGCTGTCGGTCAAGGCGCGGTTGCTGCCGAAGACGACGGTGAACGGTTAAGAAGGGAAGAGCATGGCGGCGGTCAAGCTGGGAGCGATTGCGGGAATTCTTTTCGACAAGGACGGCACGCTGCTTGATTATGATGCGAGCTGGTTGCCGGTTAATCGCGAGCTAGCCAGAATTGCCGCCGAGGGCGATCCCATTCTTGCGGATCATCTGCTTTCCGCATGCGGCATGGATCCCATCACCGGTCACATCGTTCCCGACAGTCTGCTGGCGGCGGGCAACACCCGGCAGATTTCCGAGGGCCTCGTTGCCGCCGGCTCGAAGGTGGCTGTTTCGGAGCTGGTCGAAAAGCTGGATGCGCTCTTTTCGCATGCTGCGGATTTTTCCTCGCCTGTCACCGATCTTGCCGCCTTCTTTCAGAGGCTTCACCAGCGAGGCTATAAGCTCGGCGTCGCTTCAAGCGACAACGAACGCTCCATCCGCCAAACCGCGCGCCGCTTCGGTTTCATCGATTACCTCGATTACATCGCCGGTTACGACAGCGGCTTCGGCACCAAACCGGAGCCGGGCATGGTGCTCGGCTTTTATGCGGCGACCGGTCTCTCTCCGGCCCAGGTCGCCGTTGTCGGTGACAACAATCACGATCTCCATATGGGTCGCAATGCCGGCGTGGGTCTGACCGTCGGCGTGCTGACCGGAACCGGCTCGCGCGAGACGCTGACGGCTGCCTCCGACTATTGCCTCAACGACATCACCGAACTCGAAAACCTGCTCATGCCGGTCGCCCAGCTGGCGTGATTTCGGTAAAGGCTTGCTTTTTCATCCGATCTGGCCTTTTTTGCCGCTTGGAGCAATTCCAGGAAAAGTGCAAAGCGGTTTTCCGTCCGGAATGTGTAACAAACGAGAAGATGGAGCGTGATGTCGTCCGAAAACCGTCTACACTTTTCGGTATCACGCTCCGGCTGAAGTCGCAGGTGCGAGGCTGAATTAGAATATGGTATCGGAAGCACCACCCTTCTGGTGGCGAAAACCGGATTGGCGTGCCTGGGGCCTCTCGCCCTTTTCTTTCCTCTATGGCCGCATTGCCGGGCATCGAATGGTGCATGCCCGCCGCGCCTCTGTGCCCGTGCCTGTCATCTGCATCGGTAACTTCACTGTCGGCGGGGCAGGCAAGACGCCGACGGCACTGGCGCTCGCCCAGGCAGCGAAAGCCAGAGGTCTGACGCCGGGTTTTTTGAGCCGCGGCTATGGCGGCTCGCTCGATGTCACGACCATCGTCGATCCCCAGCATCATCATGCCACAGCCGTTGGCGATGAACCGTTGCTGCTCGCGCGCGAGGCTTTAACCGTCATTGCGCGCCGTCGTGCCGAAGGCGCTGAACGGCTCGTGCGCGAAGGTGCCGATCTCGTCATCATGGATGATGGTTTCCAGAGCGCGCATCTGGCCATCGACTATGCTCTTGTCGTGATCGACGCCGGACGCGGCATCGGCAATGGCTATCTCGTTCCCGCCGGTCCGGTCCGAGCGCCTCTGCGTACGCAGCTTCTTTATGCATCGGGCATATTGAAGGTCGGTGAGGGCAGCGCAGCCGACCGGGTCGTCCGGCTGGCGGCTCGCGCGGGCAAGCCTTTCTTCACAGCCGCGGTCAAGGTGCGTGGCCAGGAGGATTTGCGCGGCCGAAATGTCCTGGCCTTTGCCGGCATCGCCGATCCCGGCAAGTTCTTCCGCACCGTCGAGACGCTTGGGGCACACATTGCAGTCGCGCGTAGCTTCGGAGATCACGAACACCCGGGAGAGGATGAGGTATCTGATATTCTCGATATCGCATCCCGCGAAAATCTGGAGATCGTTACAACATCAAAGGACTATGTTCGCCTCATCGGCCACCATGGCCGCACCGACGAGTTGCTCAAGCGTTGCAGGGTTGTCGAGATCGATATGGTCTTCGAGGATCCGCAGGCGCCGGGCCTGATCATCGACAGGGCGATCGCAGCCGCTCGCGAGCGGCGCTTGCGGGAAGGGCGCAGCGGGAAAACCGGCTGAGTGTCATGACTGCGAAGCGCAAACGCGCGATGCGGAAAGGAAAATCAGCGCTTCTGATTGGGAAGTGCGCCAGCCCGCTTTTCGGCTTCGAGCGAGGAAATCACGTCGGCATAGGGCTCCTGGCGCGCGACGCTCCAATAGCGCAACTCATCGAGCGCAATCCGTTGGCCGGTCATGGCGCAGATGACATGGGAGCCGGGCATCAGGATCTGGAAATCGCCGTCGAGATAGCGAATTTTCGCCTCGCGGTTTCCATGTCCCTCGAAAAGATTCATATGCAGCCGTCCCTAGAACCCTTCCGCTTTTCTTCGAAATGCGAAAACGCTCTATCCCTTTATTGTTACGCAATTCCTGACGGAAAACCGCTTCGCACTTTTCCTGGAATTGCTTCAATCTCTGTCACCTGTTTGCCATACCGCGATGGGCGGCTCTTTTCCAGAGCATTTACAGGAAAAGTGTCGAGTGGTTTTCTGTCTTGAAGGTGCCGAATACACCGGCTGCTTTCGAAACGACGCTTTCTCAGCTGCGTCCGAACAGCCGTTCGATGTCCGAAAGCTTCAGCTCTATATAGGTCGGCCGGCCGTGATTGCACTGTCCGGAGCCCGGCGTCGCCTCCATCTGGCGCAGCAAGGCGTTCATCTCCTCCGGTCGCAACCGCCGTCCCGAACGCACAGAACCATGACACGCCATGGTCGCTGCGACATATTCCAGCTTGGCTGCAAGCCCCGAGGCCGTATCCCATTCGGCGATCTCGTCGGCCAGCTGCCGGATCAACCCTTGTGCGTCGACCTCTCCGAGCATGGCCGGCGTTTCCCGCACGGCAACCGCTCCGGGACCAAAGCGCTCAACCGCGAGACCGAGTTCGCCAAGCTCTTCTGCAAACACCATCAGCCGGTCGCAGTCCTCTTCGGGAAGATCGACGATCTCGGGGATCAGGAGGACCTGCGAAGACAGCCGTTTCGAATGCAGTGCCTTGCGCATGGCTTCGAAGACCAGCCGCTCATGCGCGGCGTGCTGGTCGACGATCACAAGGCCGTTGTCCGTCTGGGCGACGATATAGTTTTCGTGCAGCTGCGCGCGAGCGGCGCCAAGCGGAAAGCGAGAGGGCTCTTCCGCCCGTACCGGATCCACCGGAGGAGCGGCTTCCGCGCGTGCCGTGGGCGTCACAAGTCCGTCAAAGCTGGCCTGTGGCCTTTCCGCGAAACCGTACCCTCCAGAAGCGGCCGTCCTCTCATGGGGGCGGGACGGCGAGGTCTCGGGCGTCCAGGGCGCCGGTGACGGCGATGGCCGCCAGCCCGACTGAAAGCCGGAGCGGCCGGCGCTGAAGGCGCGCAGCATGCCATCGGCTCCGGTCGTCGCGGCACGATCGCCCTCCCGAGACAGGGCTTCGCGCACGGCTCCGACGATCAGGCCGCGCACGAGGCCGGGATCGCGGAAGCGCACGTCGGATTTTGCCGGATGCACATTGACGTCGACCAGTGCCGGGTCGAGCGTCAGCGAGAGGACCGCGACGGGATAGCGACCGGAAGGAATGGTTTCTGCATAGGCGCCGCGGATCGCCGAAAGGATCAGCTTGTCCTGCACCGGTCTGCCATTGACGAAAGCATATTGATGCGCCGAGTTGCCGCGATTGAACGTCGGCACGCCGGCAAACCCGCTGAGGCTCACATCCTCGCGCACGGCATCGAGCGCGATGGCATTGTCCTTGAACTCGGCCCCGAGGATCTGCGCCATGCGGGCGAGATGATCGTCGCCGGTCGCGGGAAATTCGAGGGTCGAGCGGTCGCTGCCCGACAGAACGAAGCGCACCCGCGGAAAGGCGATTGCCATGCGCTTGACGATTTCGGTGATGGCCGCCGCTTCCGCCCTTTCTGTTTTCAGGAATTTCAGGCGCGCCGGCGTCGCGAAGAAGAGGTCGCGCACCTCGACGATGGTGCCGGGATTGGCGGCCGCTGGACGCAGATGCAGCACCTTGCCTCCGGCAACGGCGATCTCGGCGCCGCCGTCCGCGCCTGTCCGGCGGCTGGCGATCGACAACTTGGCCACGGAAGCGATGGAGGGCAGGGCCTCGCCACGGAAGCCGAGCGTGCGGATATCCTCCAGCGTGTCGGAGATTTTCGAGGTGCAATGGCGACGAACCGCAAGCTCCAGATCGGCTTCTTCCATGCCGGAGCCGTTGTCGCTCACCCGTAGCAATGCCTTGCCGCCGCCTGCGGTCGCGATTTCGATGCGCGTTGCGCCGGCGTCCAGCGCATTCTCGATCAATTCCTTGGCGGCGCTCGCCGGACGTTCGATGACTTCGCCGGCGGCAATCTGGTTGATCAGGGTTTCGGAAAGTTGCTTGATGGCCATCTTTTCATTCTCGTGGATTCGCGGCGGTGAGGAAAGAGGAAAGGCGCTCTGCCCGGTCTCTTCCACCCGTTTCCGTGACTTGGCCTGCCGAGGGGTTTAATCAATGTTTAAGGGAATGATGACAGGTTGCGCAGCAAGAACTTGAAATGACCGCAGATGGCGCGCCTCGTGCACGCTGAGGGCTCTTGACGGCAGGTTGGTGGCCGTCAACTTCCATGAGCCAGGTTCCATCTGCTTCAAGTGTCCAGGCCAGCATGATACTTCCATAAATTTACCCTGCAGAGCGAGCGCCGCCCTGTCGATTTGCCATGCTGTGAAACTGGTTGAGCGTAGGAATTGAACGTAATGACTGCCGAGATTGAGAAGGCAGCTTTGGCAATGATGACGGAGGATGTGCCTTCCGGCAGCAACCTGTACTCGCTGTTCTTTGACGCTCTGTGTGATGGACTTTCCAGCGCCTTTTTCGCCTATGACCGGAATGACCTCCTGCTGTTCGCCAGTCGACAGGTGCTGAACTTCTTTCCGATCCAGCCCGAATTCCTGCAATCATCGACGCGGTTGCGCGATTTTCTTGGCGCCGTCTACGACACGGGCGCCTTATGTCAGGGAAATCCCGGCAAGTCCTCGACCAATCGTGACGGCTGGATCTCGCAACGCATAGCCTCGCATTGGCGGGAACGCTCCGAAACGACCGAACATTTCGTCGACGACCGCCGGGTCCGCATTATCAATCGGCGGCTGCCGTCTGGAGTTGGCTTCTGCATTCTCTCCGACGTCTCGGAGATGAAGAAGCGAGAAGAGCAGTGGCGTATCGACATGGAGCGCGTGCAGCTTACCGAGGATATTCTCGACGGCCTGCCGTTTCCGCTCTTCGTCAAGGACCAGAACATGGTCTACGTCGCCGTCAACAGAGCGTTCTGCGAAAAATACCAGACGACGACGGACGAGATTCGCGGCCGCAAGGGTATCGATCTTTTCTCAACCGACCTTGCCAATCGCTTTGACGAGAGCGACCGGCATGTCATCGAGACGGGCGAGTTGTCGATTTCGCGCCAGCGTCAGATCGCCCGCGACGGCGCCGAGCGCGATATCGTGACCCGCAAGCAGCGCATCGGCAAGCCCGGCCGCTATTTCCTGGTCGGCACCATGCAGGATCTGCCGAAGGACGGAAGCGATTTCGACGAGTTCGCGCTTGCCTCGCAGATCAGGGAGAACAGCGACCGATCCTATCGCCGCGCCTATGTTCCGATGGCTGCTTTGCAGACGATTTCGCGCCGACCGGCTGCCATGGAAACCTTCGCTCCGGAAAGCTTCAGCGGCCGCAAGATTCTTGTCGTGACGGCCGATTTTGCCGCGGAAACGGCAGCGCTGAAGACGCTCGGCGCCTATGGTTTCGAAGCCTGCGTCGTGCACGACGAGAACGAGGAGGCGGCATTTCTGGATGTGGCGAGCGCGCATGGCGTCAAGATCGATCTCGTCATCGTCGACAATCAGCTGGGCAAGCGCGGCATCGAGCTGGCGGAGCGGCAGAACGTGGCCGCTCTTTCGCTCGATGGATCGCAGCTCGCAACCGAACTGACATTTCTCATTGCTCGCCACTTCAACCGCAATATTCGCGGCGCGCTTGCGGAAGACGCCAAGCAATCCGGGCTCGCGCCGGGATGGCGGCGAGGGGAGGCCGGCGAAGAGCGCCGGGTGCAGGTTGTGGTCGCCGAGGACAACGATATAAATCAGATCGTCTTTGCGCAGATCCTCGAAGGTCTTGGATACAGCCACGCCATCGCCGCCAGCGGCGATGATGCCGTGCGGCTGTGGCAGGAACATCGCCCTGAGCTGATCCTGATGGATATCACGCTTCCGGGCTTGAACGGTTTCGAGGCCGCAAGGCTGATCCGCGGCGCGGAAAAGGGTAGCGGCTCGCATACGCCGATCATCGGCGTGCTGACACAGGCCTTCGAGCGCGATCGCACCGAGTGCGCGGCCGCCGGCATGGATGATGTCATTCTGAAGCCTGTCAGCCCCGACATAATCGAGACGGTATTCCAGAAGTATATGCGCCCGGCTCGCAAGACGCAGAGCAGGTAAATGTTACGGTGATACCACATCTGACGGCAAGTTATTGCTGGTATCGATTGGTTGTCGTCTCGCTATCCTTTGTTAAGACTTCACCTTCATGCTTCGGCCAGGGTGGAGAAAACATCGGAACCGAATATGAAATCGGCTGAAATGCTGTCTGGGCCAGTCAGTCAAGAATTGCAGGCCAAGGGATATACCGACCCGCTGACGGGCTTGGGCAACCGCTATCGCATGCGTGAGCGCACGCGCCAGCTTTCGCTCGAGCGCGCCAGCGATCCCGCGCCCTTCACCATCGGTATCGTCAATCTGGATTCCTTCAAGCC
>NZ_JAELUG010001504.1 GCF_016429255.1 Rhizobium sp. ASV8 | reverse complement strand
CCCCCCCCCCCCCCCCCCCCCCCCCCCCCCCCCCCCCCCCCCCCCCCCCCCCCCCCCCCCCCCCCCCCCCCCCCCCCCCCCCCCCCCCCCCCCCCCCCCCCCTTTTTCAAGCAGAAGCCGGCATACGAGATTTAATAGACCGTCTCGTGGGCTCGGAGATGTGTATAAGAGACAGGTCCGATACAGGCCTGCATCATGCGGCATAGCAGGAAGATGCCGATATTGGGCGCGATAACGCAGCCGATCGAGGCGACAATGAAGACGGAGAGTGCCGTCAGCACGACCAGCCTGCGGCCGAAGC
>NZ_JAELUG010001503.1 GCF_016429255.1 Rhizobium sp. ASV8 | reverse complement strand
CCCCCCCCCCCCCCCCCCCCCCCCCCCCCCCCCCCCCCCCCCCCCCCCCCCCCCCCCCCCCCCCCCCCCCCCCCCCCCCCCCCCCCCCCCCCCCCCCCCCCCTTTTTCAAGCCGAAGACGGCATACGAGATTTAATAGACCGTCTCGTGGGCTCGGAGATGTGTATAAGAGACAGGTCTTACCCATGCCGCTGCCCATGATGAGCAACGCGACCGGGCGGAAGCCTGAAGCATGTGGCGCAAGAGGGCGCGGCCGTTCTGCGGCTGCGCCAATGCGCAAGAGCTAACGCGCAAGAAGCGAA
>NZ_JAELUG010001502.1 GCF_016429255.1 Rhizobium sp. ASV8 | reverse complement strand
CCCCCCCCCCCCCCCCCCCCCCCCCCCCCCCCCCCCCCCCCCCCCCCCCCCCCCCCCCCCCCCCCCCCCCCCCCCCCCCCCCCCCCCCCCCCCCCCCCCCCCCTTTTCAAGCAGAAGACGGAATACGAGATTTAATAGACCGTCTCGTGGGCTCGGAGATGTGTATAAGAGACAGGGTCTTTTCCTCGTTCTCCGCTTCGGCTGCCAGCGCCGCTTCAAAAGCCTCCATCTCGGCCATTCGACCGGGCATGGGCCGGGCGCTTTTGGCAACCCTGCCCCAGAGAATGCGATCCTCCGTGCT
>NZ_JAELUG010001501.1 GCF_016429255.1 Rhizobium sp. ASV8 | reverse complement strand
CCCCCCCCCCCCCCCCCCCCCCCCCCCCCCCCCCCCCCCCCCCCCCCCCCCCCCCCCCCCCCCCCCCCCCCCCCCCCCCCCCCCCCCCCCCCCCCCCCCCCTTTTTTCAAGCATAAGACGGCATACGAGATTTAATAGACCGTCTCGTGGGCTCGGAGATGTGTATAAGAGACAGGCCCCGGACTGTCGTGCTATCGATCATATGCTGCCAATCGTCTGTCAGGCCCAGCTCGACGAGCGTCTCGAGTAAGGCATCCCAGACGCCTTGCTCGGCCCAACGTCGGAAACGCACGTAAACTGA
>NZ_JAELUG010001500.1 GCF_016429255.1 Rhizobium sp. ASV8 | reverse complement strand
TGGATGCTCGAGAACCTTGAGCAATTCGCCCTTGCGTCGGTGCAGCCGCTCAAGCAGCTTATCGAGTGTGTCATAGCCGGTGCGCATGGTGAAGATCTTGTCGAATCTTCGTCGGAACCCCTGGACCTGTCTCTTATACACATCTCCGAGCCCACGAGACGGTCTATTAAATCTCGTATTCCGTCTTCTGCTTGAAAAAAGGGGGGGGGGGGGGGGGGGGGGGGGGGGGGGGGGGGGGGGGGGGGGGGGGGGGGGGGGGGGGGGGGGGGGGGGGGGGGGGGGGGGGGGGGGGGGGGGGGGG
>NZ_JAELUG010001499.1 GCF_016429255.1 Rhizobium sp. ASV8 | reverse complement strand
CCCCCCCCCCCCCCCCCCCCCCCCCCCCCCCCCCCCCCCCCCCCCCCCCCCCCCCCCCCCCCCCCCCCCCCCCCCCCCCCCCCCCCCCCCCCCCCCCCCCCCTTTTTCAAGCAGAAGACGGAATACGAGATTTAATAGACCGTCTCGTGGGCTCGGAGATGTGTATAAGAGACAGGCGATCGCCTTCACCGGAACGGCAACGCCGGGTGAGTAGGCAAGGGAAAGATCGCGTTGCGTCGCCATGGGCTTGGTTGGGTTGATCTCAAGCTTGCCGGGGCGGCCTTGCTTGTGGAAGTCCAGT
>NZ_JAELUG010001498.1 GCF_016429255.1 Rhizobium sp. ASV8 | reverse complement strand
CGGCTCGGTTGCCGGCACGACGGGCACGCCGACGGAGATTGCCAGATTGCGCGCAGCAACCTTGTTGCCGAGCTGGCGCATCGTATCGGCGCGCGGCCCGATGAAAATAATGCCGGCGGCATCGCAGCTGTCTCTTATACACATCTCCGAGCCCACGAGACGGTCTATTAAATCGCGTATTCCGTCTTGTGCGTGAAAAAGGGGGGGGGGGGGGGGGGGGGGGGGGGGGGGGGGGGGGGGGGGGGGGGGGGGGGGGGGGGGGGGGGGGGGGGGGGGGGGGGGGGGGGGGGGGGGGGGGGGGG
>NZ_JAELUG010001497.1 GCF_016429255.1 Rhizobium sp. ASV8 | reverse complement strand
CCCCCCCCCCCCCCCCCCCCCCCCCCCCCCCCCCCCCCCCCCCCCCCCCCCCCCCCCCCCCCCCCCCCCCCCCCCCCCCCCCCCCCCCCCCCCCCCCCCCCCGTTTTCAAGCAGAAGACGGCATACGCGATTTAATAGACCGTCTCGTGGGCTCGGAGATGTGTATAAGAGACAGGGTCCTCGTCGTGCCGGCGGCCTATGCCTTCGCGCGTTTCGAGTTCAGAGGCTCGGGCCCGCTGCTCGGTGCATTCCTGGCGGTCAACATGTTTTCCGGTGCCGTGCTGCTGATCCCGCTGTTTAGG
>NZ_JAELUG010001496.1 GCF_016429255.1 Rhizobium sp. ASV8 | reverse complement strand
GTGGCGCTTGACGTTGGGACGAAGCTTGACGGTCCAGACGTCCATGGCCGCATTCGGGGTCATGGACTCCGCAAGGCGCATGACGACGCCACCCTTGGAATCGTGGCTGGTGAGGCCGTCATACAGCCTGTCTCTTATACACATCTCCGAGCCCACGAGACGGTCTATTAAATCGCGTATGCCGGCTTGTGCTTGAAAAAGGGGGGGGGGGGGGGGGGGGGGGGGGGGGGGGGGGGGGGGGGGGGGGGGGGGGGGGGGGGGGGGGGGGGGGGGGGGGGGGGGGGGGGGGGGGGGGGGGGGGG
>NZ_JAELUG010001495.1 GCF_016429255.1 Rhizobium sp. ASV8 | reverse complement strand
CCCCCCCCCCCCCCCCCCCCCCCCCCCCCCCCCCCCCCCCCCCCCCCCCCCCCCCCCCCCCCCCCCCCCCCCCCCCCCCCCCCCCCCCCCCCCCCCCCCCCCTTTTTCACGCCCAAGACGGCATACGCGATTTAATAGACCGTCTCGTGGGCTCGGAGATGTGTATAAGAGACAGGGTAGCAAGTGCTGCAGGGGCGGGATCGGCAAGCGTACTGGCCGCGGCCGCCGATGCCTGGGCGGACCGCGCCGGCGGCACATCGGGCGCGATCTGGGGGCTTCTCCTCCGGTCCTGGAGCACCACA
>NZ_JAELUG010000166.1 GCF_016429255.1 Rhizobium sp. ASV8 | reverse complement strand
GGCGTAGGGCGCATCGCCCGCAGCTTTTTCTACCTGCATTTCAATCTTGGCGTCGGCGGTGGCCTGGTCATGGATGGTCATCCCTATCGCGGTGCGTTCGGCGGTGCCGGTGAAATCGGCCATATGATCGTCAAGCCCGGCGGGCGGCTTTGCCCCTGCGGCAGCCGCGGCTGCCTGGAACAATATGTGTCGCTTTATGCCGCGGCAGAGACAATCTGCGGGCCGACACGCACCCCAGACGAGGTTCCCACGGAGGAACTGGTCGCCTGCAGCCGTTCGGGCGACGCGCGCCTCCTGGCCTGGCGGCAGGAGGCGGGACAATATTTACGCATCGCCATTCGCAATGTCGAAGCTATGTTCGACCCCGACACAATCGTCATCGGCGGCGGCCTGCCAGCCGAACTTCTGGACGGCCTCATCACGGCGGCAACACCGCTGCTGCCTTCCATGACACACCGGCATTCCAGCAGCCAACCACGCCTGATGCCTGCCGAACATGCCGCGGACATGCCGGCACTGGGCGCCGCGGCGCTGCCGATTGCCGTCGCCATGCTCCCGGGCTCTTCGAGCACCTCATGGCGGGCGACGACGACCAGGACACCAATGGCGGCCAATCCGGCTTTGGCCGCTTTAGGCTTCGATTCCACATGGTAGTGGAGAGGTTGATTCGCAGGTAATTATCAAAGTGCGTTTCAATAATACCCGCTCAAATCGTTGGACGGCGCGGGCGACATTCGACCAAGAGGCGCGGCCGAGCAATGGTCGGTCACTCATTGCGCAATCGGCCGACCGCCGGCATCGAAGCGATGATAACGGTCGTCCTTTGGCGAGAACGAGAGACGTTGGCCGGATCGATAGTCCGATTTGCCTTCCTGGCGGATGATAACAGGCTTCACGCCACCCATATCGATATAGATGTAGGAGTCGGAGCCGAGGT
The DNA here is from genome assembly GCF_016429255.1 of Rhizobium sp. ASV8. Classification (GTDB taxonomy): domain Bacteria; phylum Pseudomonadota; class Alphaproteobacteria; order Rhizobiales; family Rhizobiaceae; genus Rhizobium. The sequence continues at coordinate 11,153 of NZ_JAELUG010000166.1, read as the reverse complement.
TTTCCGAATGCATGACCGTGCCCGACCATACTCCGCCTGACTGCTCGACGGTCAGATGCTCCGGGCGAACGCCGACGGTCTCGGCCTTATAGGCCTTGGCATCCTCACCGGTCATGAAGTTCATTTCGGGCGAGCCGATGAACTTGGCGACAAAGAGGTTCTGCGGGTTTTCGTAAAGCTCCAGCGGCGAACCGACCTGTTGCACCACGCCGTCCCGCAGCACGACGATCTTGTCCGCCATGGTCATGGCCTCGACCTGATCATGGGTCACATAGATCATCGCGGTATCGGAGAGGTTCTTGTTGAGCTGGGCGATCTCGATGCGCATCTGCACGCGCAGCGAAGCATCGAGATTGGACAGCGGTTCGTCGAACAGGAAGACCTTCGGATTGCGAACGATCGCACGACCGATGGCGACGCGCTGGCGCTGACCGCCAGACAAGGCTTTGGGCAGCCGCTTCAGGTAGGGCACGAGCTGCAGCTTTTCCGCGGCCGCCATCACCATCCTCTCGATCTGGTCCTTCGGCAGTTTTTGAAGCTGCAGCGAATAGGCCATGTTGTCGTAGACAGTCTTGTGCGGATAGAGCGCATAGGATTGGAAGACCATGGCGATGCCGCGCTGCGAGGGACCAATATCGTTGACGACCCTACCGCCAATCTCGAGCGTTCCGTCGGAAATCTGCTCCAGACCGGAAATGCAGCGCAACAGGGTTGACTTGCCGCAGCCGGAAGGCCCGACGAAAGCGACGAACTCACCCGATTTGATATCGAGGTTGATGTTCTTCAGGACTTCGACCGCGCCATAGCGCTTGTAGAGATTGCTGATTTTGACATCGGCCATGGGGTACTCCACTTCAGAATTTTATGAGGATGACGGTGCGGGATGCTACTTGCCGACACCCTGGCTCAGACCCTTGATGAACTGCCGCGAGAAGATCACGTAGAGCAGGATCAAAGGCACCGCGCCAAGCGTCAGCGCCGCAAGCAGCGCCGGATAGTCGCTCAGAAACTGGCCGACGAACTGCTGGACGCCGAGAGTAACAGTCTGGTTGCTCTTGCTCGGCGCCAGCACGAGCGGGAACCACAGATCGTTCCAGACCGGCAGCATTGTCAGCGTCGCCACTGCGGCAAGCCCTGGCTTGACGACGGGAAGTGCGATCAGAAAGGTGCGGAATTCGCCGGCGCCATCGATGCGTGCCGCCTCCTTCAGCTCGGTGGGAACCGTGCGGAAATAGGCGACCATCAAGGTGACCGCGATCGGGATGCTCATCGCGGTATAGACGAGGATCAGCGCAGTCAATGTATCGATCAGGTTCCACGAGATCATGATCTCAAGGATCGGCACCGTGCCGAGACGTATCGGCAGCATGATGCCGACGATGAAAAGACCAGCCAGCACCGGCGCAAGCCGCACCTTGTATTCGACGAGGCCGTAGGCTGCGAGTGTCGCGGTGACGATCGTGAGTACGATCGTAACCACCGTGACGATCAGGCTGTTCTGATAGTTCAGAAGGAAGTTGCCGCGCGTGAAGACACGCAGATAGCCATCGATGCCGAAGGTCTTGGTCGTCGGCAGATCGAACGGACCGCCGAAGATCGCCGGCGTCGTCTTGAACGAATTCATGATGACGAGAAGGATCGGGCCGATGGCCAGCAGGACAAAGAAGATCAGCAGCGCATGCACGACGATGCGGTCAGCGGTCCATGCCCGCCCATCTTTGCTTTTGCGTGCGGTGTGCACGGCCTTGTCGTCGGATAATGTCATGGTCATGCCTGATCCTCCTCAGATCTGGTGGGGCTTCAGGCGGCGCTGGACGAGCCAAAAATAGATCGCAGTCACGACGAGGATGATCAGGAAGATCACTGTTGCAACCGTTGCACCGAGGTCGATATCGGCGACCTGGCCGCTCGACCCGAAGAAGGTGCGATAGAACAGAGTGCCGAGAATATCAGTGCTGTAGTTCGGCCCGGGTGCTGCGCCGTTGAGTGCGAAGACGAGGTCGAAACCGTTGAAGGTCCAGATATAGGTCAGGATCACGATCAGCCCGAATTGCGGTGCGATCAGCGGAAACTTGATGCCCCAGAAAATGCGCCAGTTGCTGGCGCCATCGATGCGGGCGGCCTCGACAATATCCTCAGGCACGGCAAGCAAGGCGCTGTAGAGAAAGATCATCGGAATGCCGACATATTGCCAGACCGACATCAGCGAGATCGTCGGTAGCGCCGTCAGTTCATTGCCGAGCAGTGGAAAGTGCACGAGACCCCAGAGTGGATTGATAATCAACCGCCAGATAAAGCCGACAATGACGACGGAGAGCGTCGCCGGAATGAAGAGCAGCGTGCGATAGACGCCTTCGGAACGGCGCAGCAGACCCGAGGTCAATAGTGCGGCCATCAACAGGCCGATCGGCACCTCAACGATCAGGTGGATCGCGAAATATTCGATATTGTTCAGCAGCGCATTCCAGAAGCGAGCACTCGTGACGGGATGCGTGAACAGATAATAGTAATTCTGCAGTCCGACAAAGATACGCCCCGTGGAGCTTTTGGTATCGAAGAAGCTCATCAGGATGGAAAGAGCCAGCGGCAGCACGGCAAAGGCGACATAGATCGTCAGAGCCGGCAAAACGAACAGCACCAAGCTGATGCGCGCGGTTGTTGGGCGTATCACTCGGAAGGCCTCCCATTCCTGTATGAACGTCGTAGATGCGAAAAGGGCCCGCATGTCTTCCCGCGAAGGACAACACGCGGACCCAAGAGACTTACTTCTGTGGCTTGTACCAGGAGTCGAGACCCTTCTGCAGCTCGGCAGTGGCGGTATCGGGCGTCAGCTTGTCGCTGGTCATCATGACCTGCAGCACGCGCCAGATCTCGTCGTCGAGCGGCGGGTTACCGGCGCTGAGCCGATCAAGCGCGAGACGCGGCGTAAGCTCGGCACCCTTCTTCAGATCGGCGAATTTCTGCGCCAGCTCGTTCTTGTAGGTGACCGGCTTTGAGCCCATGGCGAAGAAACCCGGAGCCTCATTGACATAGAGCTCCTGGAACGCGGGGCTGGCAAGCCAGGTCAGGAATACCTTGGCGGCATCCTTGTGCTTGCCGGCGGCATTGAGACCGATTGCCATATCGGGCATTTCCTGCAGATAGCGCTTGCCATCGGCGGTCGCCGTCGGCGGACCGAAGACGCCGACATTCAGCCCGGTTGCTGTCACCTGATTGATGTTCCAGGAACCGTCGGGCAGGATCGCCGCGCGACCGATCGTGAACAGCTGCGTCATGTCGGCATATTGGAGGCTGGCCTGACCATCGGGCATGAACGGACGCCAAGAAGCGAAGGCCTTGAAGGCCGCGACAAAATCCGGATCCGTCAGCTTTTTCGTGCCGTTGATCAGGCCTTGGCGGCCCTCCTCGCCCTTCCAGTAAGAAGGACCGATATTGTAGAGGCCGTTATAGGCAAGCTGCCAGCTTTCGGCAGAGCCATAGGCGAGCGGGGTGTATTTGCCGTTGTCCTTGATCTTCTGAAGGACTGCAGTGAATTCGTCCGCCGTCTTTGGCGGCTCAATACCCAATTCCTTGAAGATATCGACATTGTAGTAGAAGCCGGCGAGTACCGCAGCAATCGGTAGGCAGAAAGGCTCGCCCTTGGCATCAGCCCAGGCCGCCTTCGATGTATCGCTGAAATCCTTGATCGGAGCGAAATCCTTCAGCGGCTCGAAATAGCCACGACGGATCCATTCGCGGTTCACGTCGAATGGCCGGCAGGTCATCAGATCCGGACCAGCGCCGGCATCGATCTGCGACTGAATGGCAGCATTGTATTCATTGGTATTGATCGGAGCGAACTCGACCTTGATCTCCGGATGCTCCTTTTCGAAGGCCGGGAGCAGCTTGTCCTGCCAGACGGCAATATCCTCCGTGCGCCAGCTTCCCAACTTGATCGTCACGGGATCCGCGGCAAACGCGCTGCCGGCCATAAGTGCCAGGCCCAGCGACGCGACGGCGCCCTTGATGCATGCATGCTTCGAACGCATCTGAAATGCTCCCCTCTTTTTGTGCTTGGATTGCGCAGCGCCGATTGGCACTCGCAATGAACGAGAAAAAGATACATCTCAATACAATATGTGACAAGAAGTTTTTTCTCTTTCCATTTTTGTCTTATGTGGTATTCATTTGTCGCATGTGACGGTTGGCGATATTGGTATCCAGGGGGAAGTTTTTATGATTGGCGTAGGGATCTTGGGGTCGGGCTTCATCAGCGATTGCTATGCGGATGCGCTTCTCGACGTGCGCAATGGCCAGCTGGTGGCCTGCTATTCGCGCAATGGCGAGCGCGCCGCCGAGCTTGCCAGGAAATGGGGACCTGGCGTTACGGCCTATCAGGATATGGACGCGCTCTGCGCCGATCCGGCCGTACAGCTGGTCGTCATCGCGCTGCCGAACGAAGTGCATCTCGAAGCCGTCAGGATCGTCGCCCGTCACGGCAAGGCCGTGGTCTGCACCAAGCCGCTCGCGCGCACCGAAAAGGAAGCCGCCGAAATGCTGAAGGTGGTGATAGACGCCGGCATCTGGCACGGCTATGCCGAAAGCTCGGTGTTCTCTCCCAATATTGCCAAGGCCTATCAGATGGTGCAGGCGGGTGGTATCGGCGACCTCCTGACCATGCGGGCGCGTGAAGCGCATTCGGGTCCGCATGCGCCGCATTTCTGGGACGCCGAAACGGCCGGTGGTGGCGCCTTGCTCGACATGGGGTGCCATACGGTCGAATCGGCGCGGCACTTCTTTGGCAAGGACAATCCGGTCGTCGAGGTTATGGCCTGGGGCGCAACCCTTGCCCATTCCGACAAGACGACCGGGGAAGACACCGCGATCGCGCTGCTGAAATTCGCCGGCGGCCAGCTCGCGACAATCGAATCCTCATGGATCGAAAAAGGCGGCATGCAATTGCGCCACGAATTGGTCGGCTCCGCTGGCCGCATCGTCACCGATAGCTCCGTCGGCCCGGTCTGGGGTTTCATCGAGAAGCCAGTCGGATATCTTGTGGAAAAGTCGAGTGCCGATACCGGCTGGGTCTATCCCGTTCCCGAGGAAACGCGTGCCTATGGATTCTCGCAGCAAATGCGCCACTTTGTTGATTGCTTTGCCGCTGGAACTCAGCCAGTGGAGACCTTCGAGGACGGCGTCGTGGTCAACCGCATCCTGGACGCCTGCTACCGTTCGATGCGGACGAAAATGTGGGAAAAGGTGACGATAAGCTAATGGTCAAGATGGACGGCGCGGTCGCCCCACTTCAATCGGACTCCCCCGAACCGCTCTGGCAGCAAGCTGCCAAGGCCATTACCCGTGAGATCAATGCTGGAAAGCTTTCACCGGGCAGCCGCCTCCCGCCGGAACGCGACCTGATCGACCGCCTGGCGATTAGCCGCGTGACGCTTCGGCGCGCTTTGCAGAGCCTCGTCGGCAGCGGTGTGCTGGTGTCCTCCCACGGCCGCGGCTGGTATGTGGCGAGCGAAGCGCATCAAGAGTTTCCCCAGACGCTGGAATCCTTCAGCGAGACCGCGGCCCGGCTCGGCCTGAAGGCATCGTCGGAAGTCTTGAGAGCGGAGGAAGCCTCGGCCACGCTCGATCAGTCGGAGGAGCTTTCGATCGCCCCGGGTTCAAGGCTGTTTCACCTTGTGCGTATCCGCAAACTCGATGGTGTACCCGTTGCCGTCGACAGCTCCTATTTCCCAGCCTTGAACGAGTTGAACCTCTCGTCAGCAGACTTCGGCTCGGCCTCGCTCTTCCGTCTCATGAGCGACGCCGGCATCGAACTCAGCCGGGCGGAATCGACGATCGAGGCGCAGGAGGCGGATCTTGTGACCGCCAAACATCTGGGGATCGAGGCGGGGATGCCGATCCTCACCATGTATCAGCTCATCGAGGATAGCGCCGGAAAGCCGCTGATATCCTCGACCATACGCTATGCCGGCGATCGATATCGCCTTCGGACCTCCTTCAGCCGCGTCAAGACAGGCGGATAGGCTGAGGGAAGGAAGGATCAAAGAAACGGCAGGGTGAAGCCTGCCTTCGCAACAATCGACGACGGATGGTCGCTGGCGCCTTGCGCCTGCGGAAGGCCTCGTTTTGTCTATAAGCAAGGAGAGACCATTTGCCCAAAGGATATATCCCGCTCGCAGAAGCCCGTGCCTCACAGGCCGATGCTCTGGCCAAAGCCATCGCTGCGATTTCAGCAGATATTGAGCTTTTGCAAAGCCGCGGCATCCTTGAAGGACCCGGCCCCATATTCCTCGGCATCGGCGCAAGCTTTGCCGCGAGTGCGGCAGCCGTGTGGACGCTGAGGAGCCGCGACATTCACAGCTGGCGTCTCAATGCCGGCGAGCACCCGCTTCCCTTCCCTGCCACCCCCCACCCTCTGATCGGCGTTTCGCAGAGCGGCAAAAGCTCGGAAACCCTGGCGACACTGAATACGGTCGAAAAGCGACTGCGCTTCTCCGTCGTCAACGCCAAAGATTCGCCGATTGAGGAAACCTCCGCCGTCAGCATATCGCTGGGCAATATCCCTGACAGCTATGCCTCCACCATCGGCTATACGGCGACGATCGCTGCTCTCGGCATGGTCGCCGAAGCCTGGGACGGCGGCTCGATCGATGTCGGCTGGCCGGCCGTTTCTAATGCTCTTCGCGCTACGGAGAAAAACCTCGCGAGCCGGATAGCCAGCCTGATCGCCCCGCTTCAAACGGCCCAGTATGTCGATTGCGTCGGAACTGCACCGTCGGTGGGCTCGGCAGAGGTCGGCTCCCTGTTGCTGCGCGAGATCGCGCGCATCCCATCGACGGGCATGTCCACACGGCAATATCTGCACGGCGCGATGGAATCGGCCGGTCAGGGCGTTCACATCATCTTCGGCGAAGAGCGTGAACTCCAGCTTGCTCAGAAGCTCGCCCGTGCCGGTCACCATGTTATTCTCATAAGTCCACTCGATATCGATGAGGAAAACCACCTGGCGCATATCGCTATCCCCTCCCTCACGCCGGCGCAGCGCCCTATTGTCGAAGCATTGGTCATGCAGACCATTGCGGTCGAGACCGCGATTGCACGAGGGCTCGATCCCGACGCCTTCGTGTTCGAAAACAACGATACCAAAGTCGCCTGAGAGGGGCTCGAACATGACGGATTGCCTGCTTGCACTCGACATCGGCGGCACCAAGACCCATCTGGTCATCGAGGATACCAACGGCATGCGCCTCCTCGATACTATTCTGCACAGCCGTGAATGGGATGCTGAGCCGGCAGACCTTGCCGCTGAATGGATAGCGGAGCGTATCACGCCACATATCCCGGCGGGCGCCCATATTGCGGCCATGGCTTTCGGCGCCCAGGGCATCAACCGCGCCGAAACGGCAGAGGACCTGCAGAAAGCACTTGCCACGCGTGGCCTGCGCGCAAGCATCGTCAATGACGCCTCGCTGATCGCGCTGGCCGCTGGCTTTCCTGACGGCATTGGCATCATCGCCGGAACCGGCGCGATTGGCGTCGGAATAGATGCCTCCGGTGCGCATCTCGCAACCGGCGGCTGGGGACCGGTCATCGGCGATGAAGGTGGGGCAGCCGCCTTGGTGCGCGAGGCCACACGCGCGGCACTGCGCGCCCTCGATGAGGGCAAGCCTGACGACGGCTTGCTCGGCGCGCTGATCCGTGATTTCGGGGTCGCGGATGCCGAGCGGCTGACACGCAAGGTCAACGACGAGCCCACGTCGGAGAATTGGGCGCCGCATTGCCCGGCAATCTTTGCCGCCGCCGCCGCCGGTTCGGCTCTTGCCGCCCGCATCATCGACGAAGGCGGGCAATATCTGGCGGCGCTGGTTGATCAATTACTCGCGCGAGGTGCTGTCGGAACAGACATCGTTGTCGCCGGCAGCGTCATCGTCAACCAACCACCGCTCTTGGAAGCCTTCAAGCATCACGTATTCGCCCGGCACGGCCATTTACGGATCCACAAGCTGCCGGTTCCACCAGTGGAAGGCGCGGTATTCCTTGCTCGTCAGCGATTGTCGACTGGAAAATGACGGCAAGGCTTTGCCCCAGTCCAGGCCGGGTCGTGATTTCGAGCCGTCCGATGACGCCGTTTCGACTATCCTGACAGGCTGCAATTTGAACGGCCTCGGGTGCCGCCGATGTTGCATGATCCGGATCGCACGTTGATGCCCGGCATGAACAAGCCGTTCACGCATATTTTAAAGCCTACCGCACATCAGGATGCAAGCAGCCGCCGGCAATCGAATGGCAATCCATGGAGCTTGGCCGGGCAGCCGGGTTCATCGAGCCTGCCAATGCGTTCGTCACAACGCCAGATGGGATGCGTCTGCGATTGAACGATTCGATATCCGCATCGACCTCGAGGATGTTCGCCGTCCGGCGCTCGAGGGCATGACCTTGAGTTAGCCGATCGATCTTCGCAAAATATTTAATTGTAAGAGGTAGAGCAACGCCAACGTTTGACCCCGTTTTGGTGCTCGATGATCAACGAACTGGATATGCCAACAGTCCTCTTTCTGCAGAAGACATCCTATATCGCGGGCGCCTTGACCCTGGGATACCTGCGGCTGACCTCGGCTGAGAGCCGCGGGGTCGGACTTCTGGCGGCAAGTTTTGTTGTGCTCGCCGGGGGCTCGACGCTTGCAGGACATGCCGAGATTCATCCCGCCCTCTATGGGCCCCTGAGCCTGGTGAATATCGTCCTTGCTGTCCTTGGATATTGTCTGCTGGGATTGGCCTTTGTCGTGATCAGCAACCCCGATCGAAAAATCCGGACCTGGCTCGTTGTTTTGCCCGCGGCGGCGACACTTGTCGTTGGTTTGATCACGGCCTTTCACTTGAATAATACATATCGGGCAACAACTTTCACGTTTCTCGGCTGTTTGACGATGGCTGCAACTGCAATCATTGTCCTACTCGACGCCCACCGCGAACCCCTTCCAATTCGCAAACTGGTTGCGGCGATACTGGGCTGCGCCAGTATTCTCTCATTGATAATGGGGCTGGAATTCGCGTTCGACACGTTTCCGCTGCTGGACGTAGCGAACGGGTTTTTCCTGATGATCCTATCAAAGTTCGTACTCGCCATCTCAATCGTCATCTTCATCAGTGAACGCCAGCATCTCAAGATCAGATGCCTGGCCGATCGTGACGCTCTCACGGGTCTTTATAACCGTCGCTTTTTCAACTCGACCGTACCCAACCGGCTTGGTCTCGGCGATGCGATCCTCTATCTCGATATTGACCATTTCAAGCAGTTGAACGACCGTTGGGGACATGCAGCTGGCGACGAGGTTCTCCAGATAATGGGGCAAGCGGTACAGGCAACCCTACCGCAATTTGCTCTTCTTGCGCGGCAAGGAGGCGAGGAGTTTATTGTCTTCCTTCCAGCTGGAGGCGAAGATGCGATGTTTCATGCAGAGAGAATCCGCAAAACGGTTTCCGACCTTCGCTATCCGTCCATTCCAACAGACATTGTCGTTACTGCCAGCATAGGTGTCGCAAGAGCCTCGCAGGCGGGAAATGAATTGGCCTACCTATGCCGGGAGGCCGATCGGGCCTTGTACTTGGCGAAAGCCTCCGGACGAAACCGTGTGTGCGATGCCGATATCGACATTTTCCCCCAGGACCAGCAGCGATCGGCCGCTGGTGTTTCCAACTGACGTGTGAAATCGTGCAAACGTCACAATGACGACGAAGGCCTTTGTTCCACCGGAGAGAGATCAGCAACGTCGCGTTCCCTTCGGCTCCATTTCTCGCGGATAATTGAGCTGAGATGAGCCAGTGCGCAATGACCTACTGTAAATCACCACGGCGTCTCCAAGCCGATACGCAGGCCAACTCTTTGTAATACCTCATGCTGCTGGGGTCATTTGTCGATACGCAATAACAATAGCCGTCCGCAGTCAGCGGGTCGAGCGGGGCAGCTCCGAGGACTTGGATGGCGCAAAATGCCGACGCGGCGGCACCGGCGATTTGCCCACATTCGTCATCGAGAGAGCTCTAGGGTATAGCGCACCAGGCCCGAATGGCGCCGAAGACGCGACTGTCTCTAAGATAAACCTATGGGGATGGTTCGGATCTACCCACCTCCGAGAGGAACGACAGGATCAGTGCAGAAACTTTCCCTGGATCTTCCCAATGGGGGTTATGTCCATATCCCTCAAGCGTGATCGATCGAACCGACTGAAAGGCGCTCGAGAGCGCCTGGCGGTGTGGGTCACCGAAGAGCGGATCGGCTGAGCCGGCAATGCAAAGTACGGGTGCCGTGACGCACGACGCACTGTGCCGCAAATCGGTTTCGTTGAAGCCGTCCAGAATGCCTTGCCATGTTGCTGCTGGCATCGCGGCCGCATCCAGCTTCATCTTCGACAAGAAGTTTAAATCGACGGGTCGGCTGCAGGCATACCAATCGCGAAGAAACCGCCCTGAAGGATCGATAGGATCTCCCAATGCGCGTATGTCGCGCGAAATCGGGCTCTCGGCATCGAACTCCGGCCGCAGGCTGGCGGACAGAAGGATGAGCGCACTGACATCATGTCGACGGCGGGCAGCGAGCTCTATGGACGTCATCGCCCCCATCGAATGCCCGACGAGTGCGATATCTTCAAGACCGAGACACTCGACAAGCCGGTCGATGCTTGTGGCGAAATCGTCGACACGCATTCCTTCATCCAGAACAGATGCCCCGTGCCCCGGAAGATCAGGAAGGATCAGTCGGAATCGCGAGAGGAAGGGTTCGAGCGTAGCAAAGCTGCGGCTGGTGTCCGAAAAGCCATGCAACATGAGAAGCGCCGGCCTATTTCCCCCGCTATCGATAAGAGCGATGGGCCTGCCTCCCGGCGTTTCCACGTAGCGTTTACGGCGATGCCAATCGTCCTGGCGCATCTTCATTGGAGCCCGAGAGCACTTTTGACCGCAGCAAGCCCCGGCTGGCCGCTATATGTCGACACTCCCGCCAACCAGGCGTCCAGACGGGCCGGCTCCTCCTTGATTGCCTTTAAGGCGGCGGCGTCGGGTTCGAGACCATCGTTCATGATGTAGACCATGCCGCGGTTCTCGTAATTGATATCGAATGTCAGGTTATTCAGGAGCTTTGCCACATTGGAGCACTCTTGGAG
>NZ_JAELUG010001494.1 GCF_016429255.1 Rhizobium sp. ASV8 | reverse complement strand
CCCCCCCCCCCCCCCCCCCCCCCCCCCCCCCCCCCCCCCCCCCCCCCCCCCCCCCCCCCCCCCCCCCCCCCCCCCCCCCCCCCCCCCCCCCCCCCCCCCCCCTTTTTCAACCACAAGACGGCATACGCGATTTAATAGACCGTCTCGTGGGCTCGGAGATGTGTATAAGAGACAGGCGCGAGATAGCCGTCGAGAAAATCCGTAAGCGAGGCGATGACGAAGATCCACAGCGCCACCCAACGCGCGAAATCGGACCCTTCCAGCTTGCCTTCGACGAAGAAGCACAGAACGATCAGAGGGAC
>NZ_JAELUG010001493.1 GCF_016429255.1 Rhizobium sp. ASV8 | reverse complement strand
CCCCCCCCCCCCCCCCCCCCCCCCCCCCCCCCCCCCCCCCCCCCCCCCCCCCCCCCCCCCCCCCCCCCCCCCCCCCCCCCCCCCCCCCCCCCCCCCCCCCCCCTTTTCAAGCACACGACGGCATACGCGATTTAATAGACCGTCTCGTGGGCTCGGAGATGTGTATAAGAGACAGGGCTGGCGGCAAAACCTTCGAGATCTTCGTTTACGACGGCGTCAATCACGCCTTTAACAATGACACTTCCGCTGCCCGCTACGACAAGAAAGCCGCCGATCTGGCGTGGGGAAGGACCATCGAGTTT
>NZ_JAELUG010001492.1 GCF_016429255.1 Rhizobium sp. ASV8 | reverse complement strand
CCCCCCCCCCCCCCCCCCCCCCCCCCCCCCCCCCCCCCCCCCCCCCCCCCCCCCCCCCCCCCCCCCCCCCCCCCCCCCCCCCCCCCCCCCCCCCCCCCCCCCCTTTTCAAGCAGAAGACGGCATCCGCGATTTAATAGACCGTCTCGTGGGCTCGGAGATGTGTATAAGAGACAGGCGCCAGCGCGTGATGATCGCCATGGCGCTTGCCAACGACCCGGACGTGCTGATCGCCGACGAGCCGACGACGGCGCTCGACGTGACCGTGCAGGCACAGATCCTGAACCTCATCCGCGACCTGCAA
>NZ_JAELUG010001491.1 GCF_016429255.1 Rhizobium sp. ASV8 | reverse complement strand
AGCCCGACGCCTGCCAGAGCGAGTTCGATTGCCGAATGAGATTCGGTAACGATCGCCTGGCCTTGCACGGCGACGGCGACGTCCCTTCCGTCCTCGACGAATTCCCATTCATAGAGCCCTCCTGAACCTGTCTCTTATACACATCTCCGAGCCCACGAGACGGTCTATTAAATCGCGTTTGCCGTCTTGTGCTTGAAAAGGGGGGGGGGGGGGGGGGGGGGGGGGGGGGGGGGGGGGGGGGGGGGGGGGGGGGGGGGGGGGGGGGGGGGGGGGGGGGGGGGGGGGGGGGGGGGGGGGGGGGG
>NZ_JAELUG010001490.1 GCF_016429255.1 Rhizobium sp. ASV8 | reverse complement strand
GCGAAGGCGAAATCGGCACACCGCTCGGCCTCATCCAGAAGGCCCATCCGGATACCAGCATCGGCTCCTATCCCCGCTATGTCGGCCAGTTCTTCTCGACGGAGATCGTCGTGAGAGGCCGCTCGGCCTGTCTCTTATACACATCTCCGAGCCCACGAGACGGTCTATTAAATCGCGTATGCCGTCTTGTGCTTGTAAAAGGGGGGGGGGGGGGGGGGGGGGGGGGGGGGGGGGGGGGGGGGGGGGGGGGGGGGGGGGGGGGGGGGGGGGGGGGGGGGGGGGGGGGGGGGGGGGGGGGGGGG
>NZ_JAELUG010001489.1 GCF_016429255.1 Rhizobium sp. ASV8 | reverse complement strand
CCCCCCCCCCCCCCCCCCCCCCCCCCCCCCCCCCCCCCCCCCCCCCCCCCCCCCCCCCCCCCCCCCCCCCCCCCCCCCCCCCCCCCCCCCCCCCCCCCCCCCCACCCCCCCCCCCCCCCCCCCCACCACCCCCCACGACACGTCGTCGGCAGCGTCAGATGTGTATAAGAGACAGCTCGTCCTACTGCCCGATACCAATTGCGAGGTGGCCTCGGCCATAGCCGAGAGAACGCGCCGCTCTATCGAGGCCCTCGGGATCCAGCATCGCGGACTGGGTGATGGGCACGTTACGGCCAGCCTCG
>NZ_JAELUG010001488.1 GCF_016429255.1 Rhizobium sp. ASV8 | reverse complement strand
CCCCCCCCCCCCCCCCCCCCCCCCCCCCCCCCCCCCCCCCCCCCCCCCCCCCCCCCCCCCCCCCCCCCCCCCCCCCCCCCCCCCCCCCCCCCCCCCCCCCCCTTTTTCACGCACAAGACGGCAAACGCGATTTAATAGACCGTCTCGTGGGCTCGGAGATGTGTATAAGAGACAGTCCCAATTCTGCGCGGCAGCAGCGGCGGCGGTCGCGCGGCCAGCATTGCCGCCGAATGCCGTTGCCACCTTGTCGATCATCCGGCGCGCGGGCGAGGCTGTCGGACGATGCGTTTCGGCGCGCGCGG
>NZ_JAELUG010001487.1 GCF_016429255.1 Rhizobium sp. ASV8 | reverse complement strand
CCCCCCCCCCCCCCCCCCCCCCCCCCCCCCCCCCCCCCCCCCCCCCCCCCCCCCCCCCCCCCCCCCCCCCCCCCCCCCCCCCCCCCCCCCCCCCCCCCCCCCTTTTTCAAGCAGAAGACGGCATCCGCGATTTAATAGACCGTCTCGTGGGCTCGGAGATGTGTATAAGAGACAGATCTTGAAATCATTACCGAGCGTCTTGCCGACGACGACTATCTTCGCGGTTGTCTGATCGGCGATTTCAGTATCGAGGTTTCGCAGACGAGCGAGTTGCTGCGCGAACGGCTCGTGGCGATCTATCA
>NZ_JAELUG010001486.1 GCF_016429255.1 Rhizobium sp. ASV8 | reverse complement strand
CCCCCCCCCCCCCCCCCCCCCCCCCCCCCCCCCCCCCCCCCCCCCCCCCCCCCCCCCCCCCCCCCCCCCCCCCCCCCCCCCCCCCCCCCCCCCCCCCCCCCCCTTTTCACGCAGAAGACGGCAAACGCGATTTAATAGACCGTCTCGTGGGCTCGGAGATGTGTATAAGAGACAGGCCCATGGCTGTTCCATCCGGAGTATGGCGCGCAGGCCGCCGACGTTGCCAGGGAAAGGCTGAAGCCGCGTTTCGATGTCCTCGAAGCCATCTTACCCATCACGATTATCTCGTCGGCGACCGTTTC
>NZ_JAELUG010001485.1 GCF_016429255.1 Rhizobium sp. ASV8 | reverse complement strand
CCCCCCCCCCCCCCCCCCCCCCCCCCCCCCCCCCCCCCCCCCCCCCCCCCCCCCCCCCCCCCCCCCCCCCCCCCCCCCCCCCCCCCCCCCCCCCCCCCCCCTTTTTTCAAGCCGAAGACGGCATACGCGATTTAATAGACCGTCTCGTGGGCTCGGAGATGTGTATAAGAGACAGGCCTTGCGCAGCGGGCGCGGCACTGGCATGTCAGGATGAGATGAACGGACGGAGCCGCTTCGTCGGACTGTATATTGGGAGGAAATCGATGGATCGCGCCGATGTGGTGGTGCTTGGCACATTTGTG
>NZ_JAELUG010000165.1 GCF_016429255.1 Rhizobium sp. ASV8 | reverse complement strand
GGCCGTGGTGGGCGGGTGATTTGAAGCCGAAAGCGCGGTCGATCCCCTCGATCAACGCGGCGTTCGGCTTTTCGGTGATCCCGACGGTGCGGTTGCCCTGCACGTTGGAATGACCGCGCAATGGGCAGATCCCGGCACCGGGCTTGCCGAAATTGCCACGCAACAGCAGCAGATTGGCGATCTGCTGTACATTGGCCGTCCCCTTGGCGTGCTGGGTAATGCCCATGCCGTAGGCCACGATCGTCGCCTTGGATTTGACATAGGCCGCGGCAACGCGCTCCAGATCGATCCGAGGCAGGCCGGAGACGCGCTCGATATCAGCCCATTCCGTCTGTTCTAGATCGGCAACGAGCGCCTCGAAGCCTGTCGTATGCTCGGCGATGAAGGCATGATCGAGCACGTCGTCGGAGATCTCGGCAAGCGCAAGTACCGCCTTCATGATGCCTTTCAGCGCCGCCGCATCACCACCGATCCTGACTTGATAATAGGAAGAAGCGATCCGCGTCGAACCGAAGGTCCCCATTTCGATCGGGTTCTGCGGATCGGCAAAACGCTCGAGCGCCCGTTCCTTCAGCGGGTTGAAGACGATGATCGGGACGCCTCGACGCGAACACTCATGGAGAGTACCCATCATGCGCGGATGGTTGGTGCCCGGATTATGCCCCATGGAGATGATGAGATCGCATTCGTCGAAGTCGTCGAGCGATACTGTGCCCTTGCCGATGCCGATCGATTGCGGCAGGCCGACACTGGTCGCCTCGTGGCACATGTTCGAGCAATCGGGAAAATTGTTGGTGCCATATTCGCGGGCGAAAATCTGGAAAAGAAAGGCTGCTTCATTGGAGGCGCGACCAGACGTATAGAATTCGACCATATCCGGATCGGGCACGCTGCGCATGACTTCGCCGATGCGGGCAAAGGCATCCTCCCAGGCGACGGGTCGATAGGTGTCGGTCGCTTGATCATAGACCATCGGATGGGTCAGCCGACCGGAATTTTCGAGCTCGTAATCGCTCCATGTCAGGAGTTCGCTGACGGTGTGCTCGGCGAAGAATTCGGGCGTGACGCGCTTGTTCGTCGCTTCCCAGGTGACGGCCTTGGCGCCATTTTCGCAGAACTGGAACGTGGACGTATGTTCCTTGTCCGGCCATGCGCAGCCGGGACAATCGAAACCTGCAGGCTTGTTCGTGCGGAAAAGAAGACCAGGCGCCTCCGTGATGTCCATCTGCTCGCGCACCGCATTGGCGGTCGCTTTCAAGGCCCCCCAACCGCCTGCCGGGCTGTTGTATGGGCGGATGCCCGGGACTTCACGTTTCTTCGCCATCACAAGCTCCTTTGGTTACCAAGACTTCCTCCCAAAGGTCGGGCTTACAAGAAATAGGCTCGTGACATCAGCGAGTAAAGCGCAATCAGGCGACGTCGCCTTCCTGCGTCCAAAAAGCTAGTTCCTGAAAACCAGACAGGAACCACCCTGCTGCCGAACCTGGGTACAGACAGCATCGGCCTCTTCCCGCGTCTGGCGGCCTATGCGCGCCGCATACCGAATCCGGCGGCCGAAATCGGCATTGCGCTGGCGTACGATCAGGGGCTTTTCAGCATTCAGCGGTGACGGCAATCTTCTGATATTCGCTGCAAAGATCCGTCGGGCCACATCGGGCTGGAAATGCTCCGCCAACTGAGCGCCCCAGGGCGCCCAGGGGCGCTCCTGCTCCAAGGCGACTGGCTTCAGACGCCGGCTCTCGGCGAGCGCAACACAGGACTCGATGAAGGGCTTACCCTTGTCGAGCACGGGGGCGGCCGAACTGGGCGGATCATCCCGCCATTCCTCGACACTGTGGGCGGTGATCGCCGTCACGTAATTGCGCGTCTCATAGGGAAGCCCGCCGGAGTTCAGGAAGTTGGCGAGGCCGCCCTCACCGGCATTGTAGGCAGCTGCCGCGAGCCCCAAATTGCCGAAACGGTTGCGCAATTCATCGAGATAGGTCGCCGCCTTGCCAAGCGCTTCGAGCGCGTCATAGCTGTCGCGAACGCCGCGCAGCCTTGCCGTCCCCGGCATGAATTGCGCAATCCCGCGCGCGCCTTTCGGGCTTACGGCATCGGAACGAAACAGACTTTCGCGCCAGACCAACCGCGCCAGATAATCCGGCGGCAAATGGTTGGCACCGGCGAAGTATTCGATGGCGATGCACAGATCGCGATTATAGCTATCCTTGCGCAGACAAAGCGTCTCGCCCGTCTCTGTCGTCATCGGTCCGGAGACGCAAACCGGTGGTGCGACACTCCATTCCGGTTGCGCTCTCGTCGGACTGAAGGTCGCAACAGCGATACCGCATGCGATCGTAGAGGCGACGATAACGCGGAAAAAACCTGTCCGATGCTGCCTGCCTGCCATCCCAGCGATATCCGTCCGAGACCAACCGATTGCAAATTCGTGGCATGTTCATAGCATCGATGGGCGACGGCGAAAACAGCGGCGGCGTCCGCCCCCTCGCAGAAACCCACTATCCGGCGAGGCGGCCGCCGCGCATCGGCGCCGGTGCCCCGGTCGTTCCAGGGAAGCTGATCGGCAAGCCTCGCAGCACGCGAACCGCCAGAAATGCGAAGCATTCCGCTTCGACGGCATCGCCACGCCAGCCCAGAGTTTCAGCAAAAATAGGCTCGACGCCGGCCCGGCTTTGCAGCATCGCCATGATCGTCGGATTGTGGCGGCCGCCCCCACTGACGACGACCTTCTTCGGCCGGCGCGGCAAGAGATCGAGCGCCTTGCCGACCGCACCTGCCGTGAAGGCGGAGAGCGTTGCAGCACCGTCTTCCGGGCTAAGGCCATCGGCCATCGAAGCACCAAAATCGAAGCGGTCCAGTGACTTCGGATAGGGGGCCGTGAGATAGGGGTGCTGCAAGAGCCGCTCGAGCCGAGCCTCGTCGACCGTACCGGCACGGCCAAGTGCACCATCGCGGTCCATCTCGCCGAGGCCATGAGACTTGATGAAATCGTTGAGCGGCGCATTGGCGGGGCCGGTGTCGAAGGCGATGAACGTGTCTTCGCCATCCCACCATGTGATGTTGGCAACGCCGCCGAGATTGAGGATGGCGGTTTCGCCGGCCGCACCCGCGCCACGCAGCAACGCAGTATGATAGGCAGCGGCAAGGGGCGCCCCTTGCCCGCCGGCGCGCATGTCCGCCGAGCGAAAGTCATAGGCAACCTTGGTGCCGAGGATGGAGTGCATCAGCTCTCCGTCGCCGAGCTGACGTGTCTGTCCCAGCCGATCCTTCTGCGGCGCCCGATGCAGCACGGTTTGTCCATGGAAGCCGACGATGCCGATGTCGGCCATCGTCATCCCCTTGCTTTCCACCAGTTCTCTGACTGCCTCGGACTGGGCTCTCGTCAGGGCCTCTTCAGCTTCCTTGAAGATCGCCGGCTCCGGGCCTTCGAAATTCCAGCTCCGGGCCTGGCGCAGTGTCTCTTCCAATAGCGTCCTGATCCAACCGGGATAAGGAGCCAGAACATAGGGGCCGAACTCCTCGATCCGCTCGCCATCCGTCTTCAGCATGGCGACATCGATATTGCCGTCGAGGACGGTTCCGGTCATCAGACCGACTGCCCAGATTGGTTCCATGGTCAGCTCCTATGCTGCGTTGACGAGATCGCTGACGGTCTGGCGAAGAGTCAGGATACCGCTGTCGAAATGGCGTGTCGGATGAATACGGTTGGTGAGCAGGGTCCAGGCCTTGCCCTTGTCGAAATCGATCCAGAGAGCCGTACCGGTAAACCCGGTATGACCGATGGTTGCGGGCGAGCACAGAGAACCGCCATGCCAACCCTCAAAAGGCCGCTCCCAGCCATGCGTCCGTGTCGCCGAAAGCGGTGTCCGCATCAGCGCGATCGATGGCGCCGATGCGCCACTGCCATCAAGCAGCCCCTTGGCGAAATCGAGGACAGCGCCTGCAGTGCCGAACAAACCTGCATGACCGGCGCCTTGCAATGCCGAGCAATTATCGTCATGAACCTCACCCGACAGGATGCGGTGGCGCCAGGTGCAATCTTCCGTCGCCGCCGCCTGATCGGGTGCAGCGGAGAAAGCAAAACCCGGTCCCGGATCCATCGCGCGGATCGTCTTTCCCGTCAGGCGCTCGAGCGCAAACCCCAGCAGAATGAAGTTGATGTCGGAATAGACGGGCGGCCCGGCCCGCCACTCACGCTGCAGGATGAAGGCGCGCAGAAGTTCGGGATCGCGACCATAGGTATAGATCGGCTCGACCGCCGGAAATGGTGTCTGATGGCCGAGGCATTGGCGGAAGGTCACCTTTCGCTCCCAGGCCTCGGCGCTGTATTGACGCAGGTCCGGGAGAAGCGTCGTCAAGGGTGCGTCGAGATCGATGGTGCCGGCCTCCGCCAGCGCAAGGATGCGCGGCGTGGTGAAAATGACTTTGGTGAGAGAGGCAAGATCGAACCATGTGTCGGTCAGCATCGGCCTGATGCTCGGGATCTTCTGTGCCGAACCGATGGCACGCACCAGCCGGTTGCCGTCGAAATCGACCATGCCGAGGACGCCGCCTGGGATGCGCGCCGACGCTACCGCTTGTTCAAGCGGCACGAATGCCCGATCGAACCGTTCTTCAAATTGCATATGCCCCCCAGCCATATCCTACTCCTCACCGGTTGCTCAGGCTTCCGCCAGAGCCATGTGATCCGGCGCGAATTGGCGCCATTCCGGCGCTGCCGGTTCAAAGCCGATCGGCCGCACAAGCGACGGAACCTGACGCGTATCGAGCGTGAAGTTTTCCTTTCGGCGCGCAACCGTCGGCACTGCCGAAATCAGCCGCCTGGTATAGGAATGCTTGGGCTCCGACAAGATCGAAGCGGCATCGCCGATCTCCACGATCTGTCCCGCGTAGATCACGGCGATGCGGTGTGCGATGCGCTCCACGACGGCCATGTCGTGCGAGATGAATAGATAGGCGAGCCCATATTCGCGCTGAAGTTCGACCAGCAATTCCAGAACCTGCGCCTGAACGGAAACGTCGAGCGCGGACACAGCTTCGTCAAGCACCAGCACGGAGGGGTTCAGCATCAGAGCGCGGGCAATGCACAATCTTTGACGCTGGCCGCCTGAAAACTCGTGCGGGTAGCGTTCAAGGGCATTTTCCGGCAGGCCCACGCGCTTCAAAAGCATGGACATCCGCTCCCGCGTTTCGGCGGATATGCGGCCACCTGCAGCGATCACAGGCTCGGCAAGGATATTGTCGACGCGCAGCCTCGGATTAAGCGAGGCATAGGGGTTCTGGAAAACCATCTGCACGGCGCTGGTTCGATCGGCGGCTTTGCCGGCATTGGTCGTGAAGGTGCCGCGGGTCGACTTGACCAGCCCGAGGATCGCCCGTGCAGTGGTCGACTTGCCCGAGCCGCTCTCGCCGACGATTGCCAGCGTCTCGCCGGGCATCAGGTCGAAGCCGACGCCTTCGACAGCGTGAACGGCACCGGTCGAGCGGCGCAGGAAGCTGCCTGCCACCGGAAAACGAACCGTCAAACCATCCACCTTCAACGCCGGTTTGTCCTGCGTCTCGGCACGCTGGAAGTCCGTGCGCGCCGCCTGCCCGGCTGCGAAATGCGGGACGGAATGCAAAAGATGCTGAGTATAGGGGTGCGCGGGATGATCGAGGATCTGATTGAGTTCACCCTGTTCGACTGCCTGGCCCGCCTGCATGACCATCACCTTGTCGGCGATACCGGCAACCAGACCGATATCATGCGTGATGAAGATCATCGACATGCCAGTCTCGCGCTTCAGCTCGGCAAGCAACGCCATGATCTGGGCCTGAACGGTGACATCGAGCGCGGTCGTCGGCTCGTCGGCAATCAGCAGGCGCGGATTGCAGGCAAGCGCGGTCGCAATCATCACGCGCTGGAGCATGCCGCCGGAAAGCTGGTTCGGGCAATAGGTCAGACGACGGGCGGCATCGGGTATGCGGACGCGATCCAAGGCATCCTTGGCAGCAGCCCTCGCCTGTTTGCCGGTCAGACCGCGATGCAGTCTGAACGATTCCTCGATTTGCGTGCCGATCGTCAGAACCGGATTGAGGGAGGTCATCGGCTCCTGGAAGATCATGCCGATCTCGGCGCCGCGGATTTTCGTCAGCTCTGTCTCACTAGCCTTGGTAAGATCCAGAACGCTGTTGTCGGCCCGCGTGAGGCGGATCGACCCGCCGATGATGCGGCCACCGCCAAAATCGACAAGCCGATTGATCGAGAGCGCGGTCACCGATTTGCCGGAGCCGCTTTCGCCGACGATTGCCAGCGTCTCGCCGGCATCAAGATCGAAGCTGACACCTTTGACGATGGGATTGGCTTCGGGGTTGCGTCCGAAGCCGACACGAAGGTCGGAAACCGAGAGAAGCGGCGTCATACCGTAGACCTCCGCATCTTCGGATCGAGAATATCGCGCAAGGCATCACCGAGCAGGTTGAAGCCAAGAATGGAGATCATGATGGTCACGCCGGGGAAAATCAGCAGCCAGGGCGCCGTTTCCATGAGATTGCGGCTGTCGCTCAACATCAGGCCAAGCGAGGAGGCCGGCGGCTGCGTTCCCAAACCAAGGAAGCTTAAGCCCGCCTCCGTCAGCAGCGACCAGGCAAGGGCAAGCGTCACCTGCACCGTCAAGGGCGCGACGAGATTGAGCAGGAGATGCCGTGTCAGGATATACGAGCGGCTGCTGCCGAAGGTGCGCGCAGCATCGACGAAATCGCGCCCCTTCAGCGAAAGGGCCGGGCCGCGCACAACGCGGGTGAAGATCGGCGTATAGACGATCGCGATCGCGGCGACGCTGGTCCAGGTCCCCGGCCCGACAATGGCGATGATCAACAGCGCAAGCAGAATGGCCGGAAAAGCCAGAAGCACGTCCATCGTGCGCATGATCACGCCGTCCCAGCGCTTACCCGACCAAGCGGCGGTCAAGCCGAGCACGGTGCCGATCAAGGTCGCAGCAGCGACGGAGAAGAAGGCGACGATGAAGGATTCGCCGATACCCTTCATCAGGCGGCTGGCCACATCGCGGCCGAAGAGATCGGTGCCCATCCAATAGGTGAGGCTCGGGGCATGCAGCCGGTCGATGCGGTTCTGCATCAGGGGATCATGCGGGGTCACGCCCAGGGTGCCGAGAATGGCAAGCAGGATATAGATGAGAACAATGATGCCGCCGATCCGGCCGCTCATATGCCCGAAGATGGCTTTGACGATCCGCATCAGCCTTCTCCCAGGCGGACGCGCGGGTCGAGCGCGACATAGGTGAGATCGACAAGCAGATTTACGATCATGAAATTGAAGGCGATGAACAGCACGCTGCCCTGCACCAATGCATAATCTCGCTGCAGAATGGCATCGAGCACCATGCGTCCGAGCCCCGGCAAGGCATAGATCTGCTCGACCAGCACGGCGCCGCCGAGCAGATAGCCAAATTCCACGCCGCTCAGCGTTACCACAGGGATCAGCGCATTCGGCAGGGCATGCCGCCAGATGACACCGCGCGCCGGCACGCCTCGGCTACGGGCCGTGCGAACATAATCATCACTCAAGACATCCAGCATGGCGGATCGCACGACGCGGGTCACGGAGGCGGCAAAGGCGAAGCCCAACGTGATTGCCGGCAGGATCATCTGACCGAGATTTTCGATTGGATTCTGCCAGATGGGCGTAAAGGCGCCCATGGTCGGCAATACACCGAAACCGGCGGACAAAGCATAGATCAGCAGCAGGCCGAGAACGAAATTCGGCGTCGACTGCCCGATCATCGCAACGATGCGCACTGCAAGATCAGAGGGCTTGTCATTGCGCGTGGCTGCAAAGACACCAGCAGGCAAGCCGACCACAAGCGCGATCACCATCGAAAGCAAGGCAAGTTCTATGGTCAGCGGAAAGCGTTCCAGGATCATGTCGAGAACCGGCTTGCCGTAGGTGACTGATATGCCGAGATTGCCCCGAAACACGCCGAGCAACCAATGCCAGTATTGGATGGGCCAGGACTGGTCGATGCCGAAATAGGCGGCAAGGGCCTCCCGCTGTTCCGGCGTCAACAGGCCTGCATTGGTTCCGAGCATCGCCGTGATCGCATCGCCCGGCACCAGCCGGATGGCGACGAAGACGAAGATGGACACGCCCAGCATGATCAGCGGGAATGTCATCAGCCGGCGCGTCAGGTATGCCATTGCAATTCCTCTAGAACAATTCCAGCAGATATGCGAAGCCGCTTTCCTGAGGGAACTGCATGAAAACAAGGAGATAGGGCATTCCCGCCATTCCGTTCAAAACGGAAATGCCCCAGGTCTCGGCAGTCTTTACTTGATCGAGACTTTGGTCAAACCGAACAGCGAACCGGTCGGCGTCGGCACAAAGCCTTCGACATTCTTCTGCTCGGCCGTGTAGCCATAGGCCGTGTAGAGCCAGATCCAGGGCGAGACCTCGGCAATGTGCTTTTCGAACTCGGCGAAGATTTCCTTGCGCTTGGCCGGATCGGTTTCGACGCGGCCCTTCTGCATCAGGCTGTCGAGCGTGTCGTCGATATAGTTGGCGACCTTTTGGAGATTGCCCGTCTTCGTCCAGTAGCGATTGTACATCGAATAGGGATCAGCACTGCCGCCGTTCAGCGCAACGGCCATGTCGAAATTGCCCTTGAGCCACGTGTCGACATAGACGTTGAGTTCCATCACCTTGATATCGAGCTTGATGCCGATTTCGGCAAGCTGCGACTGAATGACCTGCGCTTCGGCAGTGGCGGTCGGCGGTTCGCCGGTGGCGGCGATCACGGTCGCGGTAAAGCCATTGGCAAGGCCGGCATCGGCCATCAGCTTCTTGGCCTTGGCCACATCGCGCGTATAGCAGAAGAGTTTGCTGGGATCGGTCGCATAAAGTGGCATGGTCAGCGGCCCTGTCACCTTGCCTTCGCCAAGCGCCGCGGTATCCATTACGTCCTTGCGATCGATGGCGCAGGAGATAGCTTGGCGCACGGCCAGCTGATCCATCGGCTTGCGCGACGGATTGAGCTGCAGAACGTTATAAGACAGCACCGGCGTGCGGGTCAGCTGCAGCTTCGGCTCCTTCGGCACCAAGGTCGCCACGAGCGGATCGTTCAGCAGCGCAAAATCGGTCTGGCCGGTGCGCAGCGATGCAAGGATCGCGGTTTCATCGGGCAATACGCTGATGTTGATGCCGTCGACGCCGATGGCGCCCCCGGCCCAGTCCTTATTGGCGCTCAGAACTTCCTTGGAATTCGGAACCCAGCTGTCGAGCTTGAAGGGGCCGGAGCCGATCGCCTTCGTGCCGATGGTGCCAGCGGCAATCTCGCTTGCCGGGACAACGGCGGCATTGAGGCTCGTCATTGCGGTCAGCAGGGGAACGTCGGGCTGCGACAGATTGAAGACAACTGTGTTGGCGTCAGGCGTGTCGATGCTTGCGATCGAGAGGAAATTGGCGCGGGCAACAGCGCCGGTCGCCTGGTCGAGAATGCGCTGGAAAGAGGCCTTCACGTCGGCAGAGGTGACGGGCGCGCCGTTCTGGAACTTGGCCTTGGCATTGAGCTTGAAGGTCAACTGCTTGCCATCAGGCGAAAACTGCCAGCTCTCGGCAATGCCGGACACGATCTGCAGATTGCCATCGAGGCGAACGAGCGGCTCGTAGATCAGCTCCAGCAAACGGATGGAGGAGAAGGCGGTCTGCTTATGCGGATCAAGTCCGGTCGCATCCTGCGACCATGCCATGCGCAATGTTGCAGCCTGCGCCGGAATTGCGACGGCTGCCATCGCAACACCTGCTGCCAGTACCGCCCCCGAAATCAGCTTCCTTGCAAAATACGCCTTCATTCCTATCCCTCCGACTTTTCTTCAAATGTCCCCGGCCGATTTTGGCCAATTGATTACTATCGCGGCGCAGCGCGATGTCCTTTTAAGCACTCTTCGCGTTGATGGCCTTGCGCAGGAATCCATCAGCGTTTTGCAATGCCACGCGGGCTTCTTCAATGCCCATTCCGGTTATTTCCATGAGAATGGCGAGCTTCACGTCATTGTCAGTCAGATCGAGGACGCGCCGCGCTTCCTGCTGCGAGCAACCGGTCGCCTGCATGACGATACGCGAGGCGCGCGCCACCAGCTTCTTGTTGCTGGCGCTGACATCGACCATCAGATTTTGATAGCTCTTGCCGATGCGGATCATGCTCGCCGTCGTCAGCATATTGAGGATGAGCTTTTGCGCCGTGCCGGACTTCAGGCGGGTCGAGCCGGTGAGGATCTCCGGACCGACAACAGGCGAGATCGCCAGATCGGCAATACCGGCAATGATGGAATTGGGATTGCAGGACAACGCGACCGTAAAGGCTCCGAGGCTCTTGGCATAGTTCAGCGCGCCGATGACATAGGGGGTGCGTCCGCTAACAGCGATACCGACGACGACATCGTCCTTCGTCAGCTTGACGTCCTCCAGAGCCTGCCGGCCCTGCTCCGGATCGTCTTCCGCACCTTCGATCGAGCGGCGCAGCGCATCGGGACCGCCGGCAATCAGGCCAATCACCATATTCGACGGCACGCTGAAGGTTGGCGGGCACTCGGACGCATCGAGAACGCCAAGGCGACCACTGGTGCCGGCACCTATATAAACCAGCCGGCCGCCCTTCTGGAAGGCCGCAACGATCTGATTGACAGCGGCGGCGATCGCCGGAATGACCTTCTCGACGGCGACAGGCACCGTCTGATCCTCATAATTGATTTCACGCAGAAGATCCAAGGTCGGCAGCAGATCGATATGCATCGTATTCGGATTGCGGCCTTCGGAAACCAACTGCTCCAGTTCGGATATCAACTTCTGCTCTGTCATGGGCCTGCTCGCGAAAATGCGCTTCGATATCAATAGATCAGGGATGACAAGTCCGGCCGATAGGGCCACCGGGCCTGTCGCTGCAAAATTCGGCTGTCAACAAAACGGACGGCTGACATCAGCCGGGGCGCGAGCGGCCTTTTCGGCTTCGTTCCGCACCCATTCCCTGTTTACCTAGGTTAACACTATGTCCGTTTATTCCTTTCGTCAATCTATAAAGGAATAAAATATTCCATTTTGGCCATGCGGAATGATCGCCTGAAACCCATCGCTCAATGCTGACAAATCGTCTTTCTGGCGAGAATAATGGCGCCCGACACGGCATCGCCGTCGATCGGCTTCAGGCTACGGCGCACATCCGGCGAAAGCCATGGCTCGAGCGGGCTGGCAAGGCCGCCAAGCAGGCAGACACGCGGCGAGCCCTTCTCGAAAAGGGTCCGGATCAAAGTGTCGATATGCCCGGCGGCACTCTGGACGATACGCCGTGCCACCGCATCACCCTGATCGGCGTGGCGCAGGACCATCGGCGCGAAAGTCGCGTAATCCGTCGCCGATGCTCGATCCATCCAGGCAACGGCCTCCATTGGATCATTCTGAAAACGCTGCAGGATCTCGCTCAGCAACGCCGTCTTTTGCTCGCGGCCGTCATGGGCGCGCAGCGCAAGCTGCACCACCTTCAGCCCGAGATAGGCGCCGCTGCCCTCGTCGGAAATCGGAAAGCCGTAGCCGCCGACCCGCAATTGCCGTCCCTCGACAAGACCGAGGCCTATGGATCCGGTCCCGGCAATGACGATTGCCCCGTCACGGCCGGAATGGGCGCCAAGACAGGCACCCTCACCATCACTGACGAAATCGATGCTGGCGAAGGGATGTTCTATCGCCTTGAGGGCCGTGAGGGCTCCCTTGCGGCCAATGCCCGCCAAACCGATGCCCGCATGGATAAGGCCGATATCGGCGACGTCCAGACCCGCCTCTTCGATCGCTGCGTCAAACGCCCTCTTGATGGAGGCCCATGCCTCATCAATACCGAGCCGCGTCGTCGCCGGGCCGGAAAGCCCCTGCCCCAGCACCGTGCCGGCCATATCCTCGATGCGGGCACGGCAGCCCGTGCCTCCGCCATCGACCCCCAGGAAATAAGGGGAACCTTTCGCCGCATCGCTCATGATGTCAGCCGTTCGATATCGGCGCCGCAGAGCCGAAGCTTGCGATCCAGTTGTTCATAGCCGCGATCGAGATGGTAGACAC
>NZ_JAELUG010001484.1 GCF_016429255.1 Rhizobium sp. ASV8 | reverse complement strand
CCCCCCCCCCCCCCCCCCCCCCCCCCCCCCCCCCCCCCCCCCCCCCCCCCCCCCCCCCCCCCCCCCCCCCCCCCCCCCCCCCCCCCCCCCCCCCCCCCCCCCTTTTTCACGCACAAGCCGGCATACGCGATTTAATAGACCGTCTCGTGGGCTCGGAGATGTGTATAAGAGACAGGCCAGAAGCTGCCCGACGTGATCGACGATCAGCTGCTGTTTCTCAATCGCTCGCTCGATATCGCCGTCGCTGCCGGCGTCGGCAGGCAGCATATCGTGCTCGACCCCGGGTTTGGTTTTGCCAAGGA
>NZ_JAELUG010001483.1 GCF_016429255.1 Rhizobium sp. ASV8 | reverse complement strand
CCCCCCCCCCCCCCCCCCCCCCCCCCCCCCCCCCCCCCCCCCCCCCCCCCCCCCCCCCCCCCCCCCCCCCCCCCCCCCCCCCCCCCCCCCCCCCCCCCCCCCCTTTACAAGCAGAAGACGGCATACGCGATTTAATAGACCGTCTCGTGGGCTCGGAGATGTGTATAAGAGACAGCTTCAACGCGACGAACGCACGCTTCCTGCGCCTCAAGTTCGAGAACGCCGGCATGACCGTCATCGGCACGGACGGCGGTTTGATCGAGGCTCCGGTCGCCGTCGAGGAGCTGTTGCTGTCACCCGCC
>NZ_JAELUG010001482.1 GCF_016429255.1 Rhizobium sp. ASV8 | reverse complement strand
CCCCCCCCCCCCCCCCCCCCCCCCCCCCCCCCCCCCCCCCCCCCCCCCCCCCCCCCCCCCCCCCCCCCCCCCCCCCCCCCCCCCCCCCCCCCCCCCCCCCCCCTTTTCACGCCCAAGACGGCATACGAGATTTAATAGACCGTCTCGTGGGCTCGGAGATGTGTATAAGAGACAGGCGCAAAGACAGCGCGCCGCGCCGGTGGAGATTGCGCAATAGCCGCGGCGAACCAATCGATAATCAGCTGTTCGCCGATGCGAAGATCATAGTCGCCGGCGCCGGTTTCCTCGTTCCAGGCCAGAGC
>NZ_JAELUG010001481.1 GCF_016429255.1 Rhizobium sp. ASV8 | reverse complement strand
CCCCCCCCCCCCCCCCCCCCCCCCCCCCCCCCCCCCCCCCCCCCCCCCCCCCCCCCCCCCCCCCCCCCCCCCCCCCCCCCCCCCCCCCCCCCCCCCCCCCCCTTTTTCACGCACACGACGGCATACGCGATTTAATAGACCGTCTCGTGGGCTCGGAGATGTGTATAAGAGACAGGGTGATCCGTGGCCGCACATATTCGAGCTGCGGCTGATCACCGAAAACGGCAACACCGATATCCCTGGGTACGCTGATGCCGCGATCGAAGAAGGCCGCAAGTGCGCCGGCAGCCATCGGGTAATTG
>NZ_JAELUG010001480.1 GCF_016429255.1 Rhizobium sp. ASV8 | reverse complement strand
CCCCCCCCCCCCCCCCCCCCCCCCCCCCCCCCCCCCCCCCCCCCCCCCCCCCCCCCCCCCCCCCCCCCCCCCCCCCCCCCCCCCCCCCCCCCCCCCCCCCCCCTTTTCACGCAGACGACGGCATACGCGATTTAATAGACCGTCTCGTGGGCTCGGAGATGTGTATAAGAGACAGGGTCAAGGTCGGGATGTCCTTGGCCCATTGCCAGATACCGGCAAAGTTCGAGATCTTGGAGACATCCCAGGGAGCGATCAGTCCTTGCTTGGCGAGTTCACGCTCCGCGCCACCCTGAAAGCCGCCA
>NZ_JAELUG010001479.1 GCF_016429255.1 Rhizobium sp. ASV8 | reverse complement strand
CCCCCCCCCCCCCCCCCCCCCCCCCCCCCCCCCCCCCCCCCCCCCCCCCCCCCCCCCCCCCCCCCCCCCCCCCCCCCCCCCCCCCCCCCCCCCCCCCCCCCCCTTTTCAAGCAGAAGCCGGCATACGCGATTTAATAGACCGTCTCGTGGGCTCGGAGATGTGTATAAGAGACAGGCCCTGAACCACAGCGACCATTCATCGATCCGGTAGGACCGTAGCAATTCGAGCTCTGCGATATCCGCAGGTGCCCGCAATCGCTCGCCGATGGCTGGCGTGCAAACCGGTGACAGCGGCGCGTCCA
>NZ_JAELUG010001478.1 GCF_016429255.1 Rhizobium sp. ASV8 | reverse complement strand
CCCCCCCCCCCCCCCCCCCCCCCCCCCCCCCCCCCCCCCCCCCCCCCCCCCCCCCCCCCCCCCCCCCCCCCCCCCCCCCCCCCCCCCCCCCCCCCCCCCCCCCTTTCCAAGCAGAAGACGGCATACGCGATTTAATAGACCGTCTCGTGGGCTCGGAGATGTGTATAAGAGACAGTGACAGGACATAGCCTGCACGCCCCTTTTGCCAATCGAGCAATTGAGGCCGGACGAGAAAGAAGTCCGCGGCCTTTCATGCGTGCCGCATGTTTACCGCGCAATCGTCTCGCCAGGGGCGAGATGGA
>NZ_JAELUG010001477.1 GCF_016429255.1 Rhizobium sp. ASV8 | reverse complement strand
CCCCCCCCCCCCCCCCCCCCCCCCCCCCCCCCCCCCCCCCCCCCCCCCCCCCCCCCCCCCCCCCCCCCCCCCCCCCCCCCCCCCCCCCCCCCCCCCCCCCCCTTTTTCACCCAGAAGACGGCATACGCGATTTAATAGACCGTCTCGTGGGCTCGGAGATGTGTATAAGAGACAGGCTCCAGCGTCAGCCGCTTCATGTTGGATGCCGCCGACTGCATGACCTTCTGGCCCGTCGCGATGGAGCCGGTAAAGACGATCTTGTTGATGCCGGGATGAGCGGCCATGGCCGCACCCATATTGAA
>NZ_JAELUG010001476.1 GCF_016429255.1 Rhizobium sp. ASV8 | reverse complement strand
CCCCCCCCCCCCCCCCCCCCCCCCCCCCCCCCCCCCCCCCCCCCCCCCCCCCCCCCCCCCCCCCCCCCCCCCCCCCCCCCCCCCCCCCCCCCCCCCCCCCCCTTTTTCACGCAGAAGACGGAATACGCGATTTAATAGACCGTCTCGTGGGCTCGGAGATGTGTATAAGAGACAGGGTGGGCTCAGACCGGTCGGAAATCGGTCGTCGAGTGCAATGGCATAAGCCCGCCTGACTGCGAGACTGACAAGTCGAGCAGAGACGAAAGTCGGTCATAGTGATCCGGTGGTCCCGCGTGGAAGGG
>NZ_JAELUG010001475.1 GCF_016429255.1 Rhizobium sp. ASV8 | reverse complement strand
CCCCCCCCCCCCCCCCCCCCCCCCCCCCCCCCCCCCCCCCCCCCCCCCCCCCCCCCCCCCCCCCCCCCCCCCCCCCCCCCCCCCCCCCCCCCCCCCCCCCCCTTTTTCACGCACAAGCCGGCATACGAGATTTAATAGACCGTCTCGTGGGCTCGGAGATGTGTATAAGAGACAGATGCCATATTCGGCCGCAGCCGTTTCGCGATCATCTCTCCCACATCTTCTTCCGCCGCCATTCTTGCAGCGACGCTGGCGGTCGTGCCCGGTGACGCCACGGTCAAGATGGCCCTTGCTACCGTCGC
>NZ_JAELUG010000164.1 GCF_016429255.1 Rhizobium sp. ASV8 | reverse complement strand
TGAAGCCTTCGACCAGCGCCGCCTCTCCGACGCCCTCTTCGGAGATGAAGGAGACGCGCATGAAGAACATGCCGGTGTCGAGATCGTCGAACTGGCTGGAATCGACGATGTTGCAACCCTGCTCGGCGAGATAGTTCGATATCGCCGCCACGATCCCGCGCGTCGACTTGCACGCAACGGTCAGTACATAGTTCTTCATAGCTCTTACCTCGTAAAGCGGCTCATTGTTGCCGCTCGCTTAGCGCAATCAACCGGCGGGGAAAAGCTCCCGATCCGAACATGGGGCAAAGCTTAGGACAGGCGGCGGAAAATTCCGTTCCCATTGCGCCTTCCAGCCGCGTATCCCCGTCGTCCTGAGAGAAGACGGGCTGAATCTGATGGTGAAGCGATCAGGCGGCGACCGCCGGCTTCCGTTTCCACTTCCGCCAGCGGCTGGGCGTCGTCAGTTCGTGAACGATAGCGCCACCGATCGCCGAGAAGAGAATGCAGCAGCTCACGAAGACCGGGGCGTTCGCCAATATGTCGATATTCAGGTGCACGCAGACCACGCGCAGCACGGCGAGCGTGAAGGCGTGGGTGATATAGATGCTGTAGGAGGCGTCGCCGAGATAGTTCAGCGAGCCGATAACAGGCAGTTTGGAAAAATCTATCGATACGGCCGAATAGACGATGACCACGGCGGGGATGCCCCACATGTAGGAACGCGTGCTGGCGTCGCACAGCGTCTCGTTGACCAGCAGGAAAGAGAACCCCATGACAAGCGCCGGCCACGCGACCGCCTGCGGCAGCAGGACCTTGTCGAGGTAGAGCTTGGCAAGCAGCACGCCCGCCAGGAATTCATAGATGATCGGGTCGCCGTAGAATTTGGCGGCCGTCAGGTCGCCCGGCAGCAGCCGGCAGAAGACGATGATCACCGTCATCGCAGCGAAGAGGGAGGCCATGCGCCACTTCTCGCGCACGAGCAGCAGAAGGCCGAACACGAAATAGAAGAACATTTCGTAGTTCAGCGTCCAGCCCGGCACGACCACGGGGACGGTCAGCGTCGGATCGGCCGGGTTTTTCCAGGGAAGAAAGAACAGCGAGGCGATGACATGCGGAAACTCGAAGACCGTCGATTTCAGCAGCGTCGGAGCCACCAGTGCGACACAGGCGGCGAACAGGGTGGCCAGCCAGTAGAGCGGCACGATGCGCTGGATGCGGCGACGGTAGAATTCCAGCGGGCGTATCTCGCGTCCGGTCGTGGTCAGCCACATGACGAAGCCGCTGAGCACGAAGAAAATGTCGACGCCAGTCTCGCCGAACAGGTGAAAGACCGTCTGGAAACCGGGATCGACCTTCGGCACCTGCAGCACCGAATGAAAATAGACGACCATCAGCGCAGCGATGGCGCGCAGATACTGCAACTGGACAAGCATCCCGATCCTCACGCGGCCGCGGCCGACGCAAATTCGGTCAGCCCGGCACCCGGCTTCCATTTAGATTTTCCGACCGCATGCGAACGGTTCGCGGCTTCTCAGAAGCGCGCATATAACCGACAAGCAGCCAGAGCAGCCCGGCGATCTTGATGGAAAAGATCGCCGTGCCGCCAATCATCATATTCAGAAAAATGAAAAGAGAGAGTGAATGGACGCAGCGTCTTTGCGCAGGCGAGGTTCCGGCGGGGTAAAGGCAGACGAAGAGCCAGAAGACGATCAGACCGAAGATCGTCGAGCCGTAGATGAGATAGACGTAGCCGCTGTCGGCGAACTCGCCGATCCGTGAAATCGACAGGCCCAGCATGGACTGGACGTCGAGCTCCAGCATTTTCTTGACTGTGACGCCGATGCGCCCGGTGAAATTGTCGCCGACTTCGTCCGGCTTCATGAAATGCACGAAGAAGCCGATCAGGATGATGAGCGGCATCAGGATAAGGTTGAACGCCTTGGGAATCTTCGGAAAAAGGAAATAACCGGCGATGCTGACGAAGGAAAAGATCAGCATGGTTCGGGTGTCGTTGGTGAGCAGGATCAGCAGCACCGTCGCGATGAACAACGCCTTGTCAATTTTGCCGAGTTTCGGCCAGAAGGAGAGCAGATAGATGACGATGACGCCGCAGAAATTGGCGAGCGACACTTGCTCCAGGAAGATCGACGAGGATCGGTGGTCGATCAGTCCGAAGGAGAAGCGCCCCTGAAAGCCCAGCGCATTGGCGAAGAGGCCGGTGTTGTTGAAGCTCATCTGCTTGATGCCGCGCGTATTCTCGAAATACTCGGCGGGGTGGAAGAGTGTGACGTAAAACGGCGTGCTGACGACTTCGCAGATGAGGAACAGCAGCACCATGAAGGAGGCGATGCGGAAGATGAGCTTCACCGTTCGCTCGCTCGCCCAGCTGCCGATGCCTGCAAAGGCGAAAATGATCAGCACATTGCGGAATTGGTCGATAAAGGTCAGGCGGTTGAAGGCGGTGATGTAGATCGTCACGATCAGCGTGAAGACGAGGAAAAGGACGAGCGGCAGATCCTCTTCATAGATGCCTTTTTTGAAAATGTAGACCACGCTGGAGATCATCATCAGCCCTTCGCAGAGCACGACATGCGTGACCGAAAGCGTCATCACGTTGTGGTTGATATAGGCGAGGATGCAATTGTAGAGCACCGAAAACAGCGTGATTGCCAGGATCGGATAATCGAGGCGTTGTTTGTCGGCGAGGCTCTTCATCTATTGTCCAGGGCTGCGGCGCCCCTTCAGGGCCGCCATAACGATGCCGGCGCAACGATACCAGCCTCGTGATTCGCGACAAAGCGCTATCCGTTCGCTAATGCTGATTGGTCAGCCGGCCGGCTTGACGGCAGCGCAGCTCGGCGCAAGTGGCATCTTCTTGCCGGCCGCTGCCGTGAGGGCTTTCATCTGTGGCCGGTCCTTGCCGCCGCGCGGCTGGACGTTCAGCGGCTCCTGCGGCGGCCACCACTCGCCGGCCGCCCAATAGGTCCAGCCGAGCCATACGTCGCTATTGTCTGCCATAATGTTGAAAACGGCCTTCAGCCCGTCAAGGCAAGGCTCGGTGCCGGGCACGCCGAATTCGCCGAGAAAGCCGCGCTTGCCGTTCTTGCGCAGCCAGTCCGTGACCTCGTTCAATCCCTTTTGCGCGGAATCGCTGCCGTCGCAGACGGGATGCGTGCCCGAGCTGTCCGCGTCCAGATACTGATGGATTTCGAAAGCGTAGAAATCGAGGGGATCCTTGACGCCAAGCATGACTGTGCCGTTTGCGCCGCCCCCCAGCACGTCGGCGGACCAGCTGTGTGCGCCCGACCAGTTCGTGCCGGGCACGAGAATGAGATTGCGCGCGCCGACCGTGCGGATGCTGCGAATGGCGGTGTTGGCCGCTTCCAGCCAGTCGGGCGCCTTGATGTCGTGCGGCTCGTTCATCAGGCCGAACAGGACGCCTTTGCGATTGGCGAATTCTATGGCAAGCCGCGCCCAGAAATCGCCGAATGCAAGATCGGTTGCCGGCTGCTGCGTCACTTGGGTCTTGTCGTAATATCCGAAGTTATGGGGATCGAGGACCACGGCCATGCCGTGCTTCTGAATGAGATCGACGGCATCCTTCAGCCGCTGCAGCTCCGCCCCGTCGAAAGGCTGGCTGAGGACGGGTTGCAGGCGCTCCCAGCGGAAGGGCAGGCGCACGACGTTCATGCCCTTGCCGGCGAAGTAGCGCACTGTCTCTTCCGAAGGATAAGTGAAGTTGACGCCGGGCACCCCATCACGATCGCCGTATTCGGCGCCGGAAAGATTGATGCCGCGATAGCAGAGCTGCGATGCGGCAAGGCCGTCATCGGCTGATGCGATGGACGCAAAGGTCACAGTCGCGGCAAGCAGGCAGCGCAGCAGTCTCGACTTCAGTTCGGTCATGGCACGTTCCTGCTTTGAAGGTGCTGATTTCATAGGGGTGATCGCGTTGAACAATGATGAACGCACACTGTCCGCCGATGCGAGTAGCGCGACTTCCTGCGAGCGTCCTTAATGGTCCGTTAGCCAAACATTTCTAAACTTGCGGCATCTGCCGGGCATGACTTGCCCGCTGAGCGTTGAAAGCCTGACATGAGTTCAATGGAACGAAGCAAACGATCGGACCAACTTCCGGGTTGGCGTGGCATGGAGCCGTCTGACGAACACCGTCAGGGCTTGCGGCCGCGCAGCCCTGTGCTGCGCCCGCGCGACTTCGTTGCCGAAGCCGAGCCGGCTGCCGCTGTTCAGCCCGCCGACCGTCCTAAAGAGGCGGCCGTCGCTCACGAGCCGGTTCAAGCTAAGCGCGAATTCGACGCCGACACAATCATACCTGCCGCGGCGAAGCCGGTTGTCGCGCCGGCGACACCTCCGGCGGTGGAGCCTGTCGTCGTTGCTGCGCCGCCGGTCGATGTTCAGCCGGTTCCGGCAGTGAATCTCGACGGGCCGTTGCTCGATCTGCGCAGTGCCGTTAGGGCGATCTGGGGCAAGAAAAAGCTGGTTCTTGCGTTGGCGGTCGTTGGCGCCGTGTTGGGTGCCGGCGCTATTCGGTTGGTGCCGCAGAAATTCTCCGCAGTCACCAGCCTCTATTTCGATCCGCGCCCTGCCGGTAACGCCGATTCCTCACAGCAGGCACCGACTGCACCTGAGCTCATCCTGACGATGATCGACAGCCAGACGCAGATCCTGTCCTCGGGCAGGGTGCTTGGCCATGTCGTCGATGTTCTGAAACTTGACCACGATCCGCAGTTCAATGGTGGCGCAACCGGGGACACGGCTAAATTTGTTGCGACGGCAACCCTGGCGAAGGCCGTGCAGATCGCCCGCGAGGCAAGCACCTACGTCGTGACCCTGAAGGTAACGACGCGCGATCCGCAAAAATCCGCGGTGATTGCCAACCAGCTTGTCTCTTCCTTCGTGGATGAGGAAAGCAGGGCGGCGGCGAGTAGCTACAAGACCAGCAATACCGCATTGGACAGCAGGCTCGATGATCTGCGCCTGCAAGTACTTTCAGCCGAAAAAGCGGTCGAAACCTATCGCGCCGACAACGACATGGTGGCGGTGGAAGGCAACCTGATTTCCGACAAGCGACTGACCGCGCTGAATGACATGCTGGTGACGGCACAGCAGAAGACGATCGAAGCCAAGGCGCGGGCCGATGCTGCCGGCAAGCTCAGCTTCGAGGACGTGGTTTCCAATAACCCGGCGGCCAGCGGCGCATCCACGGCATTGAGCAGTTTGCGTCAGCAATACGCTGCGCTTGCCGCCAATGTCGGCAGCCTGCAAAGCCAGCTCGGCGCCCGCCATCCGCGTTTGCTTGCCGCAAAATCCTCGCTCGAAAGCCTGGGGGCGGAAATCCGCAACGAATTGCAGCGGCAGATGACGTCGGCGCGTTCCGACTATGAACAGGCGCAGAGGGCCGAGCAGGATATCGCCAAGGAGCTGACGGTTCAGAAGGCGTCTCAGGTCAATACGTCGGGCAAGCTCGTTGGGCTTAACGAGCTGCAGCGCAAGGCGACCGCTGCGCGCGATCTCTACGAATCTCTCTTGAAACGATCCGGTCAGACGAGCGATGCGCAGGATCTGTCACGCAGCAATATTCGCGTGATCTCCGAAGCCGAACCGCCGCTGACAGCGGATGGGCCGAGCCGGAAGGTGATGATGGTGGCCGGGCTTATTGCCGGGGCGATCTTCGGCGCTGGCATCGGCATGGTCTTTGCCGTCCTCCTTGGGCTGTTCCGGCACCCCGTTGTCCGCAGCTATCTCGGCAAGTGACCTTTTCTCATTTTATGCGTCTTCGGCCTCGTCAACATCGAGGATGCAATTGTGCGGCAGCTGTTCTACATGTAAATCCGCGCTCAAATGAATTGAGATCTGCTAATGAAAGTGCGATGCAATCATTATGCATCTGCGGTGCATCGTGAGACAATCAATGCGAGAAAATCGGCGTGCCGCGTTGATGACAGGCGCCAGGGGGAGTTGACCGATGGTGCCCGCGGATAAGCTTGTCCTGCCGTTTCTGGCATTGCCCCGCTCGACGAAGCGAGCGCTTGCGTTGCTCGTCGACGCCAGCCTCTGTGTCCTGACGGTCTGGTTCGCATATTGCTTGCGCCTCGACGATTGGGTGATCCTGGAAGGCGTCGAGTGGCTGCCGGCCATCGTCTCGCTTCTGGTCGCCATTCCCATCTTCATCGTGCTCGGCCTCTATCGCGCCATTTTCAGATATGCGGGCCTGTCTGCCTTCATGACCGTCGTCAAGGCGGTGGCGATCTATGCGCTGGCCTTCATGACAATCTTCACGGCAATCAGCGTGCCGGGCGTGCCGCGCACCGTCGGCATCCTGCAACCTTTGCTGCTGCTGATCGCAATCGGGCTGTCCCGCATGTGGACGCGTTATTGGCTCGGCAATGCCTATCAGCGGCTGCTGAACCGCAATCAGCTCGCCAAGGTGCTGATCTATGGCGCCGGCGCTTCGGGTCGGCAGCTTGCGGGCGCACTTGCCAACAGCGCCGAGCTGAATGTCGTCGGCTATCTCGATGATGATCGGAACCTGCATAGCAGCATCATGGGCGGCTTGCCGATCTACGATCCTGCCGATTTGCCGGCGCTCGCAATGTCGGGTGAGATCAAGGGTGTGCTGCTGGCCCTGCCGAATGCGACCAGGCAGCGGCGCAATGAGATCCTCGAAGACATGCGCAAGGCGCGCGTCACGGTGCGGACCATGCCGGATTTGACGGCGCTCGCCCAGGGTCGCGTTGCCGTCTCCGACCTGCGCGAACTCGATATCGAAGATCTGCTCGGACGTAACGTGATCGCGCCGGACAGAGCGCTGATCGAGAAGAACATTCGCGGCAAGGTGGTCATGGTGACCGGCGCCGGTGGTTCGATCGGCAGCGAGCTTTGCCGTCAAATCCTGAAAAACGGCCCATCTGCGCTGCTGCTGGTGGAGCAGAGCGAATTCGGGCTTTATGCCATTCATGGCGAATTGGAAAAATCGGCCGTCGCTGCCGGCTACACAGACATTCGCATCATCCCTTTCCTTGCTTCCGTGCGGGACAGCCAGCGCATCCGGCAGATCATGGAGGCATGGCGGCCGAAGACCGTCTACCATGCCGCTGCCTACAAGCATGTGCCGCTCGTCGAGTACAATCCCGTCGAGGGCATCCGCAACAATGTGTTGGGAACGCAGATAGCAGCCGAAGCTGCCCGGGATTACGGCGTCGAGCATTTCGTTCTCATTAGCACCGACAAGGCCGTGCGCCCGACCAACATCATGGGGGCCAGCAAGCGGCTGGCGGAAATGGTGCTGCAGGCGATGGACGCAGATCGGAAGTCAGGCGCGGACAGCACGAATTTTGCCATGGTCCGCTTCGGCAACGTGTTGGGGTCTTCCGGCTCGGTCGTGCCGCTCTTTCGCCAGCAGATCCGTGATGGCGGCCCGATCACGCTGACGCATCCGGAGATCACCCGCTATTTCATGACCATTCCCGAAGCGTCGCAACTGGTAATCCAGGCCGGTGCGATGTCCGGTGGTGGCGATGTCTTTCTGCTTGATATGGGTGAGCCGGTGCGTATCGCCGATCTTGCTCGCCGAATGGTGGAATTGTCCGGCTTGACCGTGCGGGATGCGGATGAGCCCGATGGCGACATCGAGCTGGAGATCACCGGGCTGCGTCCAGGCGAAAAACTCTACGAAGAGCTGCTGATCGGCGATGATCCGCAGCCGACGAGCCATCTGCGCATCATGCAGGCCAAGGAGGATTTTCTGCCCTGGCCCGAGTTGTCGAAGCGGCTTTCCGCGCTCGAGGCGGCACTCAACGAAAACGACATCCCGCTGGCGAGGGCCCTATTGGAAAAGCTGGTGTCCGGCTATGCGCCGAGCAGCG
Source organism: Rhizobium sp. ASV8 (assembly GCF_016429255.1). Taxonomy (GTDB): domain Bacteria; phylum Pseudomonadota; class Alphaproteobacteria; order Rhizobiales; family Rhizobiaceae; genus Rhizobium. Next base: position 4,288 of record NZ_JAELUG010000164.1, on the reverse strand, counting down.
AAGTGGTGGATCTGGTCTATCGCGAACGCGAAACGGATCTTGCGATCGATCGGCCCGATCTCGACAACGCCGTGCCGCTATAGGGTCCATTCCAGCCACTTGCACCGGCTTTTCATTCGCGTTGACAGATGAACAGCAGGCCGGACCGTTGATCACCGCCGTATAGCCCGGGTTTGCGATGATGCTTTCTTACCGTTTGACGCCGACTGCATAACGCCAGCGGCGCAGCTGATCGCAGGTGCGGAACCAGTGTGTCGTCATCCGCAACAGGAAATGCCGCTTCACGGCACGATAATGGGAGCGATTGCCGATCGTCGTATCGGCACGATGCGGGCTGAACTCGGCGAGATTGTCCTGCGTGGCAAAGGTCTGGACGCCGGTGGACCAGCCGCGTTCGAGGGCGACGTCATAGGGCAGCAGCAGCGGCTTCAGCGTCACCAGCAGTTTCATGGCCGCCTTGCGGTCGACGATATAACAGGCCGCAGACCCCTGCGGGCCATGCATGCAGCGGCCGATGATGTCATGCTTTGCTGTTTCGCACACCTGCTTGAAGCCAACCAGACGGTGATTGACGAGTTTGACGAGACCCGTACCGCCGATACTGTCCATCGCAGCGATCGCGCGCGGGATCAGCGTCTCGTTCAGCTCGATATCGTCTTCCATGATGATAGCCATCCTGTCGCCTGTCGCGACGAATTGCTCCAGCGCGAGCAGATGGCTGCGATAACAGCCGTATTCGCCAGGCAGAAGCTTGCGGCCGTTATGGTGGATGAACGACTTCGGATGAAAGTCGACGCGATCCTGATCGGCGACAGCTTTGCCATCGACGCCCGGAATTCGGGTAATGCCCAGGTCGTATTCCGCAGCCTGACCACGCAAGCGCTCCCAGCGATCGCGAGAGCGATCGAGGTTGATGACATAGATGCGCACTTGCTGTGCTGCGCTTTCAGCAAGCAAAGGATCCATCTGGGGAGGGGTGCGATCTATCTGTTCGAGAATGACTGTTACTCCTACAAACAGAAATTGTACCGTTGGGAACTAAAGTAGCGCTTTTGCTACTATATACCATGCTTATGAATTGTCGCAAATCCTGGATTCGCGCCAGTGTTGCATTCGTGGATAAAAGCATTTTATTTGGTGTAACGAAGCGTGAGCATATTCGTCTGCCTCTGCAAAGCTGCGTCTTCTCTCGATTGTGATGGGCGAGCTGTTGGTGCGCGACGCTGGCCTCACTATATTTTAAGCAAGCGTCGTGCATCTGTTGTGCTCGCATCGGGTAAAGGAGCGTAGCAATTCATGTGGAACAAACCGAAAATCGCCATTGCTGCTCTGCTGCTTGCCGCTGCCATGCCGGTTGTGGCATTGGCTGACAATCCGCTTCTGCCCAAGCCGTATGTTGCGCCCGTGTATCCCTACAAGAACCTGCCGGGGGTAACGGCGCCGAAGATGGCCGCCGACGAGAAATTTCAATGCAACACGACCACGTTGTATCCGGACGACTTCTATAGAGGCTTTTATTACCGCGGGTTGCCGCGCCTCGGTTATGTCTGCGAACAGAATGGCGTCATTTCCAGCAGCACCAGAAAGCCGAACTATCAATATTGGCAGTATAATGGTCCCGACCGGTGAGGCGCTGCAGGCATGCCTGCTGAAATATGCGGCAATGCAGCCAAAACAGGCGCAGCTTCACATTTGAGGGCTGCGCTTTTTTAGGCGTCGATCTGAAAATAAATTTCATGTTTTCATGTAAATGCGCGAACGTCGTTGACGAATGCGAAAATTTGTCCCAAGATTACGAAAATAAATTACGTAATGGGAACTCAAAAGTATGCGAGTTGGAATCATTGGCCTGGGATTCCGCCTAGGTTATCTGGGCTATGTGTTCAAGGCGATCGATGAAAGCTTCGAGATTGCCGGATATGTCGATCCGGAGCCGGCGGGTCTCCCCGGTTTGATCGAGAAGGGCATATCGGCTGGAAAGGCCTATGCTACCCCTCAGGAGCTGATCGCCAACGAAAAGATCGATTTGCTGATGATCGGTTCGCCGAACCATATGCATCTCGATCATATTCGCATCGGCCTCGAGGCCGGCCTGAAAATTTTCTGCGAAAAGCCGATTGTCTCAACCATCAAGGACAGCATCGAGCTTGCGCGTTTGATGGCGAAATATGGTCACGAGCGGCTGATGGTCGGGCTCGTGCTGCGCTACTCGCCCATGTATCGCGATCTGCTGGTTGCTCAGGCCGAGGGCAAGCTCGGTCATGTCGTGTCGATCGAGGCCGCAGAGCATATCGAGCCCTATCATGGCGCCTTCTTCATGCGCGATTGGCGCCGCTACCAGCATTATTCCGGCAGCTTCTTGCTGGAGAAATGCTGCCACGACCTTGATCTTTATAATGGCGTCGTCGGTGCTCGTCCCGAACGGGTCGCAAGCTTCGGCGGCCGCAAGACCTTCATTCCGGAAAATGATCCCGCACGCGAAGGGATCAATGATCTCGAACTCTTCCATCGCAAGCCGAGTGGCTGGATGGGGTCGGACAAGGTCTTTGACAGCGATGGCGACATCATCGACTATCAGGTCGCGATCATCGAATACGCCAACGGTGTCGGCATGAACTTCCACACCAATCTGAACGCGCCGGACCAGTTCCGCCGCTTTGCCATCATGGGCTCGCGCGGCATGGCCGAGGGCGACTTCATTCGTGGCTATTTCAACGTTCACGAAGTGCTAACCGGCAAGAAAGTGATCGGAAATACCTACGCGGCAACGTCGCTTTCGCAGCACTATGGCGCCGATGAGCAGATGGCTGCCGATATCGTGTCGCATGTCAAGTTGGGCCAGCATCTGCCGGTCTCCACCTTGAACGCGCTTGAGGCGGGCATTCTGGCACTCTCGATAGACGAGGCGCGCATGAAGAAGACTGTCGTCGATCTCCGGCCTATATGGGACGAGTTCGACGAAGCGCTCTATGCAAAAGTAGCCTAGGGAGGGGCGCAAGATGGGTGTTCAACGCAGCACGGTCATCTTCGCTTGGCTCCTTCTTTTTCCGGCTCTTCTCTATGTCGCCGTCATCGTCGCCTATCCGTTGGTCGACACGATAATCCTGTCCTTCACCGATGCGTCGTTGAAGAAGGTGACGAACTGGGTCGGCTTCGAGAATTACGCGAAGATTTTCAACGACACTTTCGCAGGCGTCATCGTCCGCACCTTCATCTGGACGTTCTTCTCCGTGTCGATCAAGATGATCATCGGCACGTTGGGAGCGGCGCTTTTGAATTCGGCAGTTCCGGGCCGGTCGCTTTTCCGGGTGCTGACCATGCCGCCGTGGGTTGTGCCGATGGCGATTGGCATCTTCATGTGGGGCTGGATGTACAATGGCCAGTTCGGCATGATTTCAGGGCTGCTGCAGCGTTTCGGCATTGTCGACAGCCCGGTGGCGTTCCTTGCTTACGGCAGCTCGGCCTTCTGGGCGACCATTATCACGGACGTCTGGATTGGCGTGCCGATGGTCACGCTTTACATGCTGGCTGCCATGCAGGCGATCCCGCATGATCTCTACGAGGCCGCCTGGACGGACGGTGCCGGTCGCTTCTATCGCTTCCGCCGCATCACCCTGCCGCTGCTGGTGCCCTCGCTGGTCACCATGTCGATGCTGTCGCTGATCGCCACCTTCAACTCCTTCGACATCATCTGGATCTTGACCCGCGGCGGCCCGAACGGCGAGACGACGACGATGATCATCGACACCTATCGCACCGCGATCGGGTCTTACAAATATGGTGAGGGTGCTGCCCGCGCCGTGCTGATCTGCATCTTCCTGTCGATCTTCTGCCTTGCCTATTTCCGCCTGACCAGCCGCTTTTCCACGGGAGCCAAGCAGCGATGAGCCAGCCTTCGATGATCAATCGCTACAAATGGTACGAGCTCATCGGCATTTATGCCGGAATCCTGCTGTTCCTGACTTTCGTGCTGGCACCCTTCGTCGAAGGGTTTCTGGTCTCGCTGAAACCGCTCAGCCAGCTCTTCTCGTCGCCTTACCGTTTCATTCCCGAGAACGGCTCGTTTGCAGCCTATCGCACGATGTGGACCAGCGTGCCCGGCTTCGGCTGGTATATCTTCAACTCGTTCCTGATCTCCGGCGTGAGCACGATTATCGTGCTGGTCCTCGTCGTGCCGGCGGCCTATGCCTTCGCGCGTTTCGAGTTCAGAGGCTCGGGCCCGCTGCTCGGTGCATTCCTGGCGGTCAACATGTTTTCCGGTGCCGTGCTGCTGATCCCGCTGTTTAGG
>NZ_JAELUG010001474.1 GCF_016429255.1 Rhizobium sp. ASV8 | reverse complement strand
ATCGAGCCTGAGCGCTATTCAGTGCGCTACAAGGTGGCGGAAGCGGCGCGTCTGGCCGGCGTGTCGGCTTCCACCTTGCGCCTATGGGAAAGCCAAGGGCTGGTGGTGCCTTCCCGCTCTGAAACGGCTGTCTCTTATACACATCTCCGAGCCCACGAGACGGTCTATTAAATCGCGTATGCCGTCTTCTGCTTGTAAAAGGGGGGGGGGGGGGGGGGGGGGGGGGGGGGGGGGGGGGGGGGGGGGGGGGGGGGGGGGGGGGGGGGGGGGGGGGGGGGGGGGGGGGGGGGGGGGGGGGGGGG
>NZ_JAELUG010001473.1 GCF_016429255.1 Rhizobium sp. ASV8 | reverse complement strand
CCCCCCCCCCCCCCCCCCCCCCCCCCCCCCCCCCCCCCCCCCCCCCCCCCCCCCCCCCCCCCCCCCCCCCCCCCCCCCCCCCCCCCCCCCCCCCCCCCCCCCATTTTCAAGCAGAAGACGGCATACGCGATTTAATAGACCGTCTCGTGGGCTCGGAGATGTGTATAAGAGACAGTGCGTACCCTCGAAACCGGGTCCCGGAAGACGATGTAAGAGAATAAGAACGAGAAGAATACGATCGAGGCGGGACATATCGCGGCAGCATGCGAGGCCGGGGCGTAAGTCAGGCCAGTGTTGATGAT
>NZ_JAELUG010001472.1 GCF_016429255.1 Rhizobium sp. ASV8 | reverse complement strand
CCCCCCCCCCCCCCCCCCCCCCCCCCCCCCCCCCCCCCCCCCCCCCCCCCCCCCCCCCCCCCCCCCCCCCCCCCCCCCCCCCCCCCCCCCCCCCCCCCCCCCCTTTTCAAGCACACGACGGCATACGAGATTTAATAGACCGTCTCGTGGGCTCGGAGATGTGTATAAGAGACAGCCCCTCGGGAACTGCGAGGTATCGATCTTAGAAAAATCTAGCTTTTCCAGAAGCTTACCGCAGTTCTGCTCGGCGAAGGCAGCGCCCTGATCCAGGACATCCCATGAAACCGCGCCGGCTTCGACC
>NZ_JAELUG010001471.1 GCF_016429255.1 Rhizobium sp. ASV8 | reverse complement strand
CCCCCCCCCCCCCCCCCCCCCCCCCCCCCCCCCCCCCCCCCCCCCCCCCCCCCCCCCCCCCCCCCCCCCCCCCCCCCCCCCCCCCCCCCCCCCCCCCCCCCCTTTTTCAAGCATAAGACGGCATACGCGATTTAATAGACCGTCTCGTGGGCTCGGAGATGTGTATAAGAGACAGCGGCGGCAGGGTCCTTGCGCCAGCTCGATGCGAAGGTGACGGCCAGCCGCAAGTTGAAGTTTTTTGCCTATGCCTGGGGTGAGATGTCGGACATGCCCGCCGATACGCAATACGGCATGGTGCAGGT
>NZ_JAELUG010001470.1 GCF_016429255.1 Rhizobium sp. ASV8 | reverse complement strand
CCCCCCCCCCCCCCCCCCCCCCCCCCCCCCCCCCCCCCCCCCCCCCCCCCCCCCCCCCCCCCCCCCCCCCCCCCCCCCCCCCCCCCCCCCCCCCCCCCCCCCTTTTTCACGCCCAAGACGGCATACGAGATTTAATAGACCGTCTCGTGGGCTCGGAGATGTGTATAAGAGACAGGCCCTGCACCGCCGATGGTATAGCCGAAGAGTGGATTGGCATCGCCATAGATGCGGGTAGCATTGCTCGCCGCAACCGTGATCGCCCGCTTGCTGACGGTCAGGTCGGCGGCGGTGAAGGTAAGCGC
>NZ_JAELUG010001469.1 GCF_016429255.1 Rhizobium sp. ASV8 | reverse complement strand
CCCCCCCCCCCCCCCCCCCCCCCCCCCCCCCCCCCCCCCCCCCCCCCCCCCCCCCCCCCCCCCCCCCCCCCCCCCCCCCCCCCCCCCCCCCCCCCCCCCCCCTTTTTCAACCACAAGACGGCATACGAGATTTAATAGACCGTCTCGTGGGCTCGGAGATGTGTATAAGAGACAGCCGCAATATTCGCCTGAATGACGCCGCTTGCCTGCATGCGCTTGATGCGCCGCTGCACGGCAGCAGCCGAAAGATGAACCAGTTCGCCGATCTGGCGCTGCGGAACGGTGCTGTCCTTTTGGAGGAT
>NZ_JAELUG010001468.1 GCF_016429255.1 Rhizobium sp. ASV8 | reverse complement strand
CCCCCCCCCCCCCCCCCCCCCCCCCCCCCCCCCCCCCCCCCCCCCCCCCCCCCCCCCCCCCCCCCCCCCCCCCCCCCCCCCCCCCCCCCCCCCCCCCCCCCCTTTTTCACGCACAAGACGGAATACGAGATTTAATAGACCGTCTCGTGGGCTCGGAGATGTGTATAAGAGACAGCTTGAATACTGCATCGTCATTCATCGAAATACGGAACCATTTGGTTGCCTATATCCATCTTATAAGCAACCAAATGGTTGCCTGTCAAGGCATCATTTGAGAGCAGCCTTTGCGCTCGGCGATGGCA
>NZ_JAELUG010001467.1 GCF_016429255.1 Rhizobium sp. ASV8 | reverse complement strand
TACCCAGGCGACGCCTGCCGGCATCAGAAGAAGGCAGCTCAACCATACCTGATGGCTGAGAGCGAGGAGGAAGCAGCTGACCGCCAGCGTGAAAAACGCGCAGCGGATCACCCATTCGTTGCTCAACCTGTCTCTTATACACATCTCCGAGCCCACGAGACGGTCTATTAAATCTCGTTTGCCGTCTTCTGCGTGAAAAGGGGGGGGGGGGGGGGGGGGGGGGGGGGGGGGGGGGGGGGGGGGGGGGGGGGGGGGGGGGGGGGGGGGGGGGGGGGGGGGGGGGGGGGGGGGGGGGGGGGGGG
>NZ_JAELUG010000163.1 GCF_016429255.1 Rhizobium sp. ASV8 | reverse complement strand
CTGATGTACCCGATTGCCGGCATTGCGCTCGCCATCTGGAGCACGGACCAGAACCTGCTGCCGATATTGTTCCCGCTCATGTCGGGTTTTGCCTTGCTCGGCCCCATGGCGGCGATAGGCCTCTATGAGATCAGTCGGCGGCGTGAAAAGGGGCAGGATACATCCTGGAGCCATGCCTTTGATGTGCGCCATTCGCCGGCATTGCCGTCGATCGTCGTTGCGGGCCTCATGCTGTTCGGGCTGTTCATCGTCTGGCTCTTCGTGGCGCAGAACATTTACTTTATCTTCTTCGGCGACGGCGTGCCGCCCACGCTTTCATCCTTCATGTCGAGCGTCCTGACGACGCCTGAGGGGATGGCGATGATGTTCTGGGGCGACCTGGCCGGCTTCCTCTTTGCACTCGTTGCGTTGGCGACCACGGTCGTGACCTTTCAGCTGCTGCTGGATCGTGACGTCGGTGTGGTTGCCGCGATCGATGCCAGCATACGGGCAACATTGATCAATCCGGTGCCGATCGCCGTTTGGGGTCTGATCGTGGCTGCACTCCTCGTCATCGGGACTATTCCGATCTTTGCGGGTCTCGCGGTCGTGATGCCCATACTCGGCCACGCATCCTGGCATCTCTACCGTAAGTTGGTCGCGCCGCAGGATTGAAAATTCGAGCCTTCGGCGACCTCGGGCAATCGTTGGAACCGCAACGATGTTTTGGCGTTGATCCGCATCATCATGGAGGTGCGGATCATGGCTCGGCTTACGCATATCTTCACACGCTTCGCGGTCGTGGTTTCCGAATGGACCGGCAAACCGGCCATCTTTGTCCTTGCCCTGTTCTCCGTTATTCTTTGGGGAGCAACGGGGCCGATCTTCGATTATTCCGACACCTGGCAGCTGGTCATCAACACCAGCACGACGATCGTCACATTTCTGATGGTTTTCCTGCTTCAGAACGCCCAGACACGCGACACACGCGCCATACAGGCGAAGCTCAATGAGCTGATCCTGACAAGTGCAGCCGAAAATCGCTTCATAGGGATCGAAAACCTCGATGAAGAGGATCTGAGGCACCTCGACAGGCTCGTCGAGAAGGCGGCAAAACGCCACCAGGAAAAGCATGACGGCAAGGAAGATGAAGGCGGCGAACGGAATGAGGCGGTCATCGCCAAATCCGTGGTCAAACAAAAGAGGCGGCGCGTTAGCCGCACCGCCTCCACTGGCAATCAATCCAAAAAAGCCGGCTCTAGCCGAAAACCCGCTTGAAGATCGTGTCGACGTGCTTGGTGTGATAACCGAGGTCGAATTTCTCGCGGATATCCGCTTCGGAAAGCGCGGCGCGCACTTCCTGATCGGCCAGTAGCTCTTCGAGGAAATCCTTGCCCTGTTCCCAGACCTTCATCGCATTGCGCTGAACGAGGCGGTAGGAATCTTCGCGGGAAACGCCCGCCTGGGTCAGCGCCAAAAGGACGCGCTGCGAATGAACAAGTCCGCGGAACTTGTTCATATTCTTCATCATGTTGTCCGGATAGACGAGCAGCTTGTCGATGACGCTGGTCATGCGCGCGAGCGCGAAGTCGAGCGTTACCGTTGCATCCGGGCCGATCATGCGCTCGACGGAGGAGTGCGAGATATCGCGCTCATGCCAGAGGGCAACGTTCTCCATCGCCGGCAGGGCGTAAGAGCGGACCATGCGGGCAAGACCGGTCAGGTTTTCGGTCAGCACCGGGTTGCGCTTGTGCGGCATGGCCGACGAGCCCTTCTGGCCCGGCGAGAAATACTCCTCGGCTTCCAGGACTTCCGTGCGCTGCAGGTGGCGGATTTCCGTCGCCAGGCGCTCGATTGAAGAAGCGACGACGCCGAGCGTGGCGAAGAACATCGCGTGACGGTCCCGCGGGATAACCTGCGTCGAGACCGGCTCCGGCTTCAGGCCGAGGGCGGCGGCGACATGCTCTTCGACGCGCGGATCGATATTGGCGAAGGTACCGACAGCGCCGGAGATTGCACAGGTGGCAACTTCCTCGCGGGCCGCGATCAGGCGCTGCTTGCAGCGCTCGAACTCGGCATAGGCCAGCGCCAGCTTCACGCCGAAGGTCGTGGGCTCGGCATGGATGCCGTGCGAGCGGCCGATGGTGACGGTGTCCTTGTGCTCGAAAGCGCGGCGCTTCAGGGCTTCAAGCAGCTTGTCGATATCGGCAAGCAGCAGGTCGCTGGCGCGAACGAGCTGAACGTTGAAGCACGTGTCGAGCACGTCGGAGGAGGTCATGCCCTGGTGCACGAAACGGGCGTCCGGGCCGACGATTTCGGCAAGATGCGTCAGGAAGGCGATGACGTCATGCTTGGTGACGGCCTCGATCTCGTCGATGCGGGCGACGTCGAATGTTGCCTTACCACCCTTTTCCCAGATGGTATCGGCTGCGGACTTCGGAATGACGCCGAGCGCGGCCAGCGCGTCGCATGCATGGGCCTCGATCTCGAACCAGATGCGAAACTTGGTTTCGGGAGACCAGATGGCGACCATTTCCGGTCGGGAGTAGCGCGGGATCATTGGCTCAGAGCTTTCTTGGCTAACGGGAAAGGAGAACTTGGCGCCCCCATAACAAAGACGGGCGGCATTCACAATGTTTGGCGGATCAATCTTTGATCCCGGATCAATCTTTGATCCTCAACGCCTATGTCGCACAAGATAGGCCGAAGCAGCGATCAGGCAAAGCAAACCGAAGGGCAGAAACAGCGCAAAGCCGAGTACGGCAAACTGATAGACGGCGCTGGCGCCGGTGAACAGGAACTGGAATATCCAGATGAGCGAGCCGAACGGGGCATGCCAGCGCGCATAAAACCAGCGGTAGTCCATGGCGAAGAGGAATGCCGTCATGGCGGCTGTTCCGATCGACAGAGCCAGAAAGAACGCAGCGAAGCGCGCGGTTGGCGGACGATGGCCTGCATAGCGTTTGGCGATCGGCACGACGATCGGCCAGGTGAGGAGACCGCCGAAGAAGTAGATGAGGGTCAGCGCGGTCAGATGGCTCGTAAGAAAGCCGTTGCGCAGATAGAGCGCAGCAAGGGCGGAAGCGGCCATAGCCAGCCCCCAGCAGGTTGCGTCGCGCAAATATCCAAGGCAATAGGAAACGGCGGTCCGGGTCCGGTCCGCCGCCTCGACAGTTCTGGCTGGATTACTTGGATCCAACGCGACCTCTTTCCGCTGCGGCTCTGAGGTCGCCGATCGTCTGCTTGTAGGCATCGACCGATTCGCCCTTGAAGATTGCCGAGCCGGCAACAAGGACATTGGCGCCCGCCGCGATGATAAGCTCGGCGGTATCAGTGGAAACGCCGCCGTCGACTTCCAATTCGATTGGCCGGTCACCGATCAGGGACTTGGCGTTGCGGATCTTGTCGGCCATGGCGGGGATGAATTTCTGGCCGCCGAAGCCCGGATTGACCGACATGATCAGGATCAGGTCGATATCGTCGAGCACATTTTCCAGGATCGAGAGCGGCGTTGCCGGATTGAGGGTGACGCCGACCTTCTTGCCGAGATGGCGGATCGTCTGCAGCGAACGGTGCAGATGCACGCCGGCTTCAGCATGCACGGTGATGCGGTCGCAGCCGGCCTTGGCAAAGGCTTCGAGATAGGGATCGGCCGGCGAGATCATCAGATGGCAATCGAAGGTCGCGGTGGTGTAGGGCCGCAAAGCCTTGATGACATCGGGGCCGAAAGAAATGTTCGGCACGAAATGCCCATCCATGACATCCAGATGGATCCAGTCGGCTCCAGCTTCGGTCACATCCTTCACTTCCTGTCCGAGCTTGGCGAAGTCGGCGGCAAGAATGGAAGGGGCAATGCGGATCGGCAAGGTCATGGGAAAGCTGAGCTCCATCTGATTTTTTCAGTTTGGATTAGCACCGACGTCGCGCGCAAACAACCGCCGGCGGGGATCGGCTCAGTTGGACGGCGTCGTCATCGGCATGAAAGCATTGCCGCGCCATTCGAGCCGCTGATAGAAATTCTCGGTCAACTCGTGGTTCTGACCGAATGTGATCGCGCCGAGGGCCGTCTGGAACGTCGTGCCGACAATCTTCTCGGCGATCGGCTTGTTTTCCGCCTTGGCGCTTTCGGCTGTCTGACTGGCGATCTGGGCTGCTGCTACAGCCGGCAACACATAGCCGTCCGGCTCGATGCCGGCAGCGCGCATCGCTTGCACGGTTGGTTGCGCTGGCGGCAGATCGGCAAAATCGGGAAGCGCGATGGCCTGTACGCCTTCGAGCAGGGGCACCGGCTGATCGGCGGCGCGCATTGCGTCGCCTCCCATGATGGTGAGGGGAATGTTTTCGCTCTTCGCGTCGCGCGCAATCACGGCGACGTCGCTACGGTCGCCGCCAACGAAAACGCGTGTTGCGCCGGCCTTCTTCAGGCGGCGGACGAGCGCGATCTGCTGATCCTGGCCCGGGCGATAGGTATCGGTGAAGACCGGCTTGAGCCCCTTTTCCTCAAGTGCGCTGCGGATCGCGCCGACCAGCTCGCGTCCGTGGATCGTGCCATCGTCGATCAGAGCCGTCGGTTCGCCGGCCCAGCTCTTCAATATGGTGCTGATCGCCATTGCCGCCTCCGCGCTATCCACCGCAGTGAGGCGGAACAGCGGCCAGCCGTTCTTCAAGGCATCCTCCATCAGGATGCGGGAACGCACGGAAACGGTAATCGCCGGAATGCCGGCATCCTTGAGGCGAGGCAATGCGCCTTCCAGTGTTTCCGTGCAGAGAAAGCCGATCGCGATCTGCGCTTTTGCAGCGATCAGCGCTTCGGCGATGGCGCGGCCGCCATCCTCGGTGCACGGCTCGTTGACCACCGTCGCGGTGTCCTTCTGTGCCTGGATGGCGAAATTGGCGCCGGTGGTAATCTCGGCGCCCAGCGTTGCGAAATTGCCGTCCTGCGGCGCAACGACACCGATCTGAATTCCTGCGGCGTAGCTGCTGCCGGCCGCCGAAAGCAGCACGAACAGAAGCGGAAGGCGACGCAGAGCGTTCATCGATTGATTATCCCGGACAATTTTTCTGCTCTATTTATCCGCCTGAAGAGGCTCGTCAAAGAAAAAGCAGCAAAATCCCTCTGTTTTCAATGGAGGCATTGTAGAAAAGCTAACATCTGGCCGCCATATTGGGAGAAATGCGGGGTGTCACGGGAAATGGAGATGGTGGTGCTAGATAGGCAGCGTATGGATCCGGCGCTTTATCGAGATGCCATGAGCCGCTATGCGGGCCATGTGCAATTGGTGACGACGGCGCTCGGCGACGAGCGGCGCGGCGTTACGATTACGGCTGCCTGCTCGGTTTCGGACAGTCCTGCCACGGTTCTGATCTGCCTCAACAACAGCAATGCGAAGAACGATATCTTCTTCAACAGCGGCATTTTCGCCCTGAATACGCTCGGCGCCGACCATCAGTCGCTGGCGGACGCCTTCTCGGGAAAGACGCAGCTGACGGTCGACGAACGCTTCGCCGCCGGTTCGTTCGAGACGCTGGTGACTGGAGCGCCGGTTCTGAGCGATGCGCTCGCTGCTTTCGATTGCCGCGTCCTTGAGATCAAGCAGGCCTCGACCCACAACATCATTTTCGGTGAGGTGATGGCCATACGCTATAGCGAGCCGAAGCCGGCGTTGCTCTATATGAACCGGGGCTATCACGCGCTATAACCCCTGCAGGGGAGTTATCATGGCGGATCAAAAATCACCTACTGTGCTGCCGAGCTCGATCAATGAGACGATGGCCCTGCTTGCCGAGCACGACTATCTGGCCGGCCGTGCACTCGGCACGGTCCTTTTTCTGGCATTGAAAATGAAGCGGCCGCTCTTTCTGGAGGGCGAGGCCGGTGTCGGCAAGACCGAGATCGCAAAAGTGCTGTCCAAGGCGCTCGACCGGCCACTGATCCGCCTGCAGTGCTACGAAGGGCTCGATGTTTCCTCAGCCGTCTATGAATGGAACTATCCGGCGCAGATGCTGGAAATCCGTCTCGCCGAAGCATCGGGTCTCACGGATCGCGACCGCATCGAAGCCGACATCTTCTCGGAGCGCTATCTGATCCGCCGGCCGGTGCTGCAGGCGCTTTCCGGCGTCGGCGGGCGGGCGCCTGTCTTCCTGATCGACGAACTCGACCGCACAGACGAAGCTTTCGAAGCATTCCTTCTGGAGGTGCTGTCCGATTTCCAGGTCACGGTGCCGGAGCTTGGGACGATCCGAGCCACCGAGCCGCCCATCGTCATCATCACGACAAACCGCACGCGTGAGGTGCATGACGCTCTGAAACGGCGCTGCCTCTATCATTGGGTCGACTATCCGCAGGCCGAGCAGGAACTGGAGATCATCCGCCGCAAGGTGCCTGGCAGCAACGAGACCCTGTCGCGGCAGATCGTGGCCTATGTGCAGAAGCTGCGCACACTCGATCTCTACAAGAATCCCGGAGTTGCCGAGACGATCGACTGGGCGACGGCCTTGACCGAGCTCGACAGGCTCGCGCTCGATCCGGAGACGATCTCCGACACGCTGGGGACGCTCCTGAAATATCAGGACGACATTGCTCGCATCCAGGGTGGCGAAGGCAAACGCGTGCTCGACGACGTGAAATCCGAAATGCTTGCGGCTGGATGAGCCATGGAACCGGGCGCGCAGGAGGGCATTGTTCTTGTGCCGTCACCGCCCGGTGACGGGCGCCTTGCCGACAATATCGTGTTGTTTGGCCGGGCTCTGCGAAAGGCTGGGCTGAAGATCGGGCCTGGTGCGATTGCCGACGCCATCGAGGCGGTCGAGGCAGTCGGCATCGGCTCACGCGAAGAGTTTTACGCCGCCCTGTGTTCGGTCTTCGTGAAGCGGCATGAGGATCTTGCGGTTTTTGACGAGGCATTCCGACTATTCTGGCGCTCTCGCGATCTCGTTTCGAAGATGATCGCCATGATGTCGCCGGTGGCACTCGACAGTCGCGAGAAGGACAAGCCTAAGCCCGGCGAAACAAGAGCGAGTGATGCCTTACTCGGAGATCGCGACGATCGCCGGCCGCAGCGTGAGACGCCCGACATCGAAATCGATGCTCGGTTCACGACGTCTGGCAGCGAAGTTCTGCGCCGGCTGGATTTCGCCCAGATGTCCGCAATCGAGATCGCCATCGCGAAGAAGGAGCTAGCCAAGCTGCGATTGCCGCTGGATCGGGTGCGCACGCGCCGCTTTGCACCGTCGCATGCGTCGGCCAAGGTCGATCCGCGCGCAACGATGCGATCTGCGCTGCGCACCGGTGGTGCACTGATCCTGCCGCGCTTTCGGCAGCCGAAGGACATACAGCCGCCACTCGTGGTCCTGGCCGATATCTCGGGCTCGATGAGCCAGTACACGCGCATCTTTCTGCATTTCCTTCATGTGCTGACCGAGCGGCGGCGGCGCGTTCATACCTTCCTGTTCGGTACGCGCCTGACCAATGTCACCAGGGCCATGCGCCACAAGGATCCCGATCAGGCGCTCGATGAATGTGCCGTGGCGGTGCGCGACTGGTCGGGTGGAACGCGCATCGGAGAGACGCTGAAGGAGTTTAACCGACTATGGGCGCGTCGGGTGTTGGGGCAGGGCGCGATCGTGCTTCTGATCACTGACGGACTGGAGCGCGAAGGTGTGGAACTGCTTGCCGAGGAGATGGATCGCCTGCATCGCTCCTGTCGGCGGTTGATCTGGCTCAACCCGCTCCTGCGCTTCGAAGGCTTCGAGGCACGGGCTCGTGGCGTAAAAGCAATGCTGCCGCATGTTGACGAATTCCGTCCCGTTCACAATCTATTATCTCTGGCCGATCTCGTATCGGCTCTCACCGCCGGCCGTGCGGACGTTTACGATCCGCGACGGTTTCTCGGCAAGTCATGAGGCTCCGATGTCAGATATATCAGAAAGTCTGGATCCGCTTGTCATTGCGGAGGAATGGGTGTCGGCAGGCCGTAGTGTGGCCATGGCGACCGTTGTGGACACCTGGGGTTCGGCGCCACGTCCCGCCGGCAGTCATCTGGTGATTGACGGGGAAGGTAATTTCCATGGCTCCGTTTCCGGTGGCTGCGTCGAAGGTGCCGTGATCACTGAGGCGCTTGACGTCATTGAGACGGGCAAGTCCCGCATGCTCGAATTCGGCGTCGCCGACGAAACCGCGTGGCGCGTTGGCCTTTCCTGCGGTGGCCGAATTCGGGTTTATGTCGAGAGGCTGGTCTGATGGATCGTCAGATACTGGCGCGCTTGAACGAGATGCGCCACATGCGTCAGGCCGCAATCCTTGTCACGGATCTTGCGGGCGGGCCGGACAGGCTGATTGTCGAAGGCGACGGGCTGGACGGCGCTCTCGCCGATGCGGCGGCTTCGGCATTCCGCTCCGGCAAATCGTCGGCGGTCGAAATCGATGGACAGAGCCTGTTCCTGAATGTGCACCTGCCGCCGCCGCGGATCGTCGTCATAGGCGCTGTGCACATCAGTCAGGTCCTTGCACGCATGGCCACGCTTGCCGGCTTCGACATCACCATCATCGATCCACGCACGGCCTTTGCGACGCCGGAGCGCTTCGAGGGCATTGATCTCATTCCCGACTGGCCCGTGGATGCGCTTAGGGAGCGTCCGCTCGATAGCTACATGGCACTGGTCGCCGTGACCCATGATCCGAAGATCGACGACGAGCCGATCGGACAGGCGCTGAGAACGGGCTGTTTTTATGTTGGTGCCCTCGGCAGCCGCAAGACGCATGCCGGACGTCTGGAGCGGCTGAAGCGTGAGGGATTCGCGGAGGCAGATCTGGCCCGCATCCATGCTCCCATCGGTCTGGCCATCGGTGCCGCCAGCCCAGCAGAGATCGCCGTCGCCATTCTGGCCGAAATCATCGCTTCGTTGCGTGGGCGTGATGTGTCCTTGCCAAAAGGTGGCAGGCCATGATCTTCGGGGAATTTCCGACGGCGGAAGCTGAAGGTGCGATCCTTGCCCATTCGGTTCGGCTCACCGATGGCAGCTTTGCCAAGGGGCATCGGCTTGATCGAGGTGATATCGAACGTCTAGCCATTGTCGGCGTAGATCGCGTCATCGCCGCCCGTATCGAGCCGGGCGATCTCATGGAAGATGAGGCGGCCGAGCGGCTGGCGCGAGCCGTCGCTCCCGATCATCTGACCTTCTCGACGGCGGCGACCGGGCGCGTCAATGTCCATAGCACGGTCGACGGCCTCTTTGTTGCAGATCGAGCATCAGTCGACCGGTTGAACGGCGTGGATCCCGCGATCACGCTTGCCTGCCTGGCCGATCATGTGCCGGTCCGGTCGGGCGACATGGTCGCGACCTTCAAGATTATCCCGTTGGCTGTCTCGGGGGCCAAAATCGCAGCCGGCGTCGAGATCCTGCGGCGCACGACCGTCTTCGAAGTCAAGCCGTTCCAGCCACATGCTGCGTCGCTCGTGGCGACGGAACTGCCGTCCCTGAAGACGACTGTCATGGACAAGACGGCACGCATTCTCTCGCAGCGGCTGCAAATGGCAGGCAGCGTACTGCAGCGGGAGGAACGCGTTGCTCATCGGGCGAATGCGGTTGCAGACGCGATCTCTCGGGCACTGGAAGTGCCGGATCACCTGCCGAAACTGGTCATCGTTTTCGGTGCGTCCGCCGTTATCGATGCCGAGGATGTCATTCCGGCTGCCATCCGGCTTGCCGGGGGGGAGGTTGTGCAGGTGGGAATGCCCGTCGATCCGGGCAATCTGCTGGTGCTCGGAAGAGTAGGCGATGTACACATTGTCGGGGCGCCCGGATGCGCGCGGAGCCCGAAGGAAAACGGCTTCGACTGGGTTCTTGATCGCATATTAGCCGGCGAACAACCGACGTCGCGGGATATTAGCGGCATGGGTGTGGGAGGTTTGCTCATGGAAATTCAGTCGCGACCGCGGCCACGCGATATTACCACAAAGCCGGCTGCAGCGATCGAGGTTGCCGTTGTTATGCTGGCTGCCGGCAAGGCCAGCCGCATGGGTGAGGGCGGCGCTCACAAGCTTCTGGCCGAGTTCGATGGCATTTCGCTGGTTCGCCGATCGGCGTCGACTGCGATGGCAAGCGGAGCTGCCGCCGTTGTCACCGTAACGGGACATCGCCGAGACGACATCGAGCGGGCGCTTGATGGCCTCGATATCACGCGAGTACATAATCCGGACTATGCGTCCGGCATGGCCAGTTCACTGGTCACGGGCGTCGGCGCGAGAGCCGCGCAACAGGCGGATGGTGTCCTTGTCATGCTGGCGGATATGCCGGGCATTACCAGCGGCGACCTGAGAACGCTGATTGCGGCATTCCGCAAGGCAAACGGCCAATCAATCGTGCGAGCGGTGTCGAGTGGCAAGCGCGGCAATCCCGTCATTCTGCCACGCGCAGTGCTGAGCGCCGTCATGCGGCTCGAGGGTGACATCGGCGCACGGCATATTATTGAAACATCGGGGCTGCCGGTTGTTGACGTCGAGATCGGCGATGCGGCACATCTCGACGTCGACACACCCGAAGCCGTTGTTGCGGCCGGCGGCGTCCTGAAGGGATAGGGAATGGACAATACGGATATCGAGGAAATGTTTCAGTCTCTCGGACCTGTGACCATCAAGCGGATGTTCGGTGGCAAGGGGATCTACCATATGGGCCGGATACTGGCTCTGGAGGTGGACGATGAAATTCTCTTGAAAGCCGACGATGCCAGCGCTTCCGATTTCGAGGCGGCGGGATCGCGGCGTTGGGCCTATGAGGGCAAGAAGGGCAAGCCGATCAATATGCCTTACTGGTCAATTCCGGAGGATGCTTTCGACGACCCGGATGTGATGGCACGCTGGGTGCGGCTGGCCTACGAGGCGGCATTGCGTTCGGACAAATGAAAATCGCGCAAATGAGCTGAACTTATTGGCAAATGCGATCGCTGGAGCCTGGGGGCGTTCACGGTAATCCCGCCCAGGGAGGGATAGGCGCGATACGTGCCAGAGCATGTCGCGCAAAAGTGTGCAGCGGTTTTTGCGGCTACGACATGCGGGAAATCAAAGAGCTAAAGCGCGTGAAGCGAATCTTAGAGATTGCGACGCGCTTTAGGCCCAGCGCTCGCAGAAGGTCTCGATGTCGCTTGACTGAAAGTCGGCAAGCCGCGCCATAATGACTTCGAATGGCCAATCCCACCAGGCCATGGATTTCAGTTTTTCCGCAATGATGCGCGAGAACCGCTCGCGAATGAGTTTGGCGGGGACGCCGCCGACGATAGTGTATGGTTCGACGTCCTTGGTGACGACAGCGCCCGCTGCGAGGACGGCACCATCTCCGACCGTTACGCCCGGCAGAACAATGACCCCGTGACCGATCCAGACATCGTTACCTATGATGGCGCGATCCCGCTTGCGCTGGTTGAAAAAGTAATGGTCGCGCACGGCATCCGCAGAATAGTACTCCGGGCAATAGGTGAAACGATGCATCGATGGGCGGTCCATCGGGTGATTGGGAGCGCCGATCCTCACCTCCGCGGCGATCGCGCAGAATTTTCCGATTGCCGCATCGCCGACCATGCAGCGAGGTCCCAGGTAGGAATAATCTCCGAGCTCGACTGCATGCAGTGATGTATCCGCCAGGATCTCGCAACATTTGCCGATGTTCGACTCTCTGACGCTCGCCGTCGGGTGGATGACGGTTTCTGCGATTTTGGGGCGGTTTGTTTGCGCGGTCGAATCCATTGGCAGTCTCCAAGTTTCGCACTGCCTAGTTGGCGATGATGAAGCCCTTGTGACGCGAGGAGGCGCAGGCTTCCCAGTCATGATGGTGGTTACCCTGTCGCACAACAGAATTGAGCCGGCGAATTGGCAACAACGGGAGATGAATGTCGGGGAAACAAGCGCAACGCGCTGATCTTAGAGAGGGAAGGTGATGCGCGTCAGCGGAAGTCTTCTTCGCTCAGATGTGCGATGGTTGCCGTGGCGAAGGCAGAAAGCTGAGCCGGCAATTCGTTACGGCCGAACCATCCAAAGTCGGAGAGCTTGTCTGGTTCCATCAATCGCGGTTCGCCGGAGAAGTCTTTGCAGACGTAGATCAGGGAGATCCAATGCTGGCGATCCGCCTCGACGATGACTTCTTCGGTGCAAAGATAGTCGATTTTGCCGATGGAGAGGCCGCTTTCCTCTTCCGCTTCGCGGATAGAAGCCTGGGCGGCGGGTTCCAT
>NZ_JAELUG010001466.1 GCF_016429255.1 Rhizobium sp. ASV8 | reverse complement strand
CCCCCCCCCCCCCCCCCCCCCCCCCCCCCCCCCCCCCCCCCCCCCCCCCCCCCCCCCCCCCCCCCCCCCCCCCCCCCCCCCCCCCCCCCCCCCCCCCCCCCTTTTTTCACGCAGAAGACGGCATACGCGATTTAATAGACCGTCTCGTGGGCTCGGAGATGTGTATAAGAGACAGGGGAGATCCAATGCTGGCGATCCGCCTCGACGATGACTTCTTCGGTGCAAAGATAGTCGATTTTGCCGATGGAGAGGCCGCTTTCCTCTTCCGCTTCGCGGATAGAAGCCTGGGCGGCGGGTTCCAT
>NZ_JAELUG010001465.1 GCF_016429255.1 Rhizobium sp. ASV8 | reverse complement strand
TTCGGTCTATTTTTCGGTGCAGACGGCGACGGCGCCCGTGATCAGCCCTGACGACGCCAAGAAGGCGCAACAGGAACTGGTCAAGGGCGAATCGATCAATGTCCCCGTTATCGCCAACGGCCAGGTGCTGTCTCTTATACACATCTCCGAGCCCACGAGACGGTCTATTAAATCGCGTATGCCGGCTTCTGCTTGAAAAAGGGGGGGGGGGGGGGGGGGGGGGGGGGGGGGGGGGGGGGGGGGGGGGGGGGGGGGGGGGGGGGGGGGGGGGGGGGGGGGGGGGGGGGGGGGGGGGGGGGGGG
>NZ_JAELUG010001464.1 GCF_016429255.1 Rhizobium sp. ASV8 | reverse complement strand
ACGCTTGACATGACTGACTTCCTGGACGGCAAAATTGCCCGGACGGACGGCGAAAAGTGACAAATGCCCGTCTTCACCGGCATCGACCATCATCTCGACGCTCGGACCGAATTCGGACGGATAAATCCTGTCTCTTATACACATCTCCGAGCCCACGAGACGGTCTATTAAATCGCGTATGCCGGCTTCTGCGTGAAAAAGGGGGGGGGGGGGGGGGGGGGGGGGGGGGGGGGGGGGGGGGGGGGGGGGGGGGGGGGGGGGGGGGGGGGGGGGGGGGGGGGGGGGGGGGGGGGGGGGGGGGG
>NZ_JAELUG010001463.1 GCF_016429255.1 Rhizobium sp. ASV8 | reverse complement strand
CCCCCCCCCCCCCCCCCCCCCCCCCCCCCCCCCCCCCCCCCCCCCCCCCCCCCCCCCCCCCCCCCCCCCCCCCCCCCCCCCCCCCCCCCCCCCCCCCCCCCCCTTTTCACGCAGAAGCCGGCATACGAGATTTAATAGACCGTCTCGTGGGCTCGGAGATGTGTATAAGAGACAGGGGCAGCGCCGTGGCGAGGGCAATCGAAACACCAGCGCCGCGGCCGACGCCTTCCGCGCCGGTTGCCATGTTGCGCGCCGTGCCCAATACGCAGCCGGATTCGCAACCCGTCGGACGCATCGAGCCT
>NZ_JAELUG010001462.1 GCF_016429255.1 Rhizobium sp. ASV8 | reverse complement strand
CCCCCCCCCCCCCCCCCCCCCCCCCCCCCCCCCCCCCCCCCCCCCCCCCCCCCCCCCCCCCCCCCCCCCCCCCCCCCCCCCCCCCCCCCCCCCCCCCCCCCCCTTTTCACGCAGACGACGGCATACGAGATTTAATAGACCGTCTCGTGGGCTCGGAGATGTGTATAAGAGACAGGCACCAGGCTGAGATTGCCCGTATTGAGCGTCAGGTTGCTGGCGCTGGCGCCGATGACGGCCACCACGCCGGTCACATCCGGGTCCTTGCGCAGCCGGTCGGTCACCGATGCCTGGATCTGCTTCAT
>NZ_JAELUG010001461.1 GCF_016429255.1 Rhizobium sp. ASV8 | reverse complement strand
CCCCCCCCCCCCCCCCCCCCCCCCCCCCCCCCCCCCCCCCCCCCCCCCCCCCCCCCCCCCCCCCCCCCCCCCCCCCCCCCCCCCCCCCCCCCCCCCCCCCCCCTTTTCAAGCACAAGACGGCATACGCGATTTAATAGACCGTCTCGTGGGCTCGGAGATGTGTATAAGAGACAGCATGAGATCGGCATACTGATGGACGAGCGCGAACGTAGCACCGGCCGGGTCGATGCCGCCGGCCTCCAGCGCCGGCAATTGCTGGATACGATGCAGCGA
>NZ_JAELUG010001460.1 GCF_016429255.1 Rhizobium sp. ASV8 | reverse complement strand
CCCCCCCCCCCCCCCCCCCCCCCCCCCCCCCCCCCCCCCCCCCCCCCCCCCCCCCCCCCCCCCCCCCCCCCCCCCCCCCCCCCCCCCCCCCCCCCCCCCCCCTTTTTCAAGCCGAAGACGGCATACGCGATTTAATAGACCGTCTCGTGGGCTCGGAGATGTGTATAAGAGACAGGTGCAAGATGGCGCGAGTGGCGCTGGGATGGGGAACCCGCGACTTAGCGCAAGAGGCTGGAGTTTCGCCAGATACGATTGCTAGGTTGGAGCGGGGCGAGCGGCTCCGAGACGCCACCGTGGCAGGA
>NZ_JAELUG010001459.1 GCF_016429255.1 Rhizobium sp. ASV8 | reverse complement strand
CTCCCAGCCTGTAAGGCTGCCGTAATGTTCGCGCCGCATTTGCCGGCAACCACCAACGAAATGAAAAATCCTGAGGTATCTCCATGCGTTATTGTTTTGCACTCGCCCTTTCCCTCCTGCTAATGGGCTGTCTCTTATACACATCTCCGAGCCCACGAGACGGTCTATTAAATCGCGTATGCCGTCTTGTGCGTGAAAAAGGGGGGGGGGGGGGGGGGGGGGGGGGGGGGGGGGGGGGGGGGGGGGGGGGGGGGGGGGGGGGGGGGGGGGGGGGGGGGGGGGGGGGGGGGGGGGGGGGGGGG
>NZ_JAELUG010001458.1 GCF_016429255.1 Rhizobium sp. ASV8 | reverse complement strand
CCCCCCCCCCCCCCCCCCCCCCCCCCCCCCCCCCCCCCCCCCCCCCCCCCCCCCCCCCCCCCCCCCCCCCCCCCCCCCCCCCCCCCCCCCCCCCCCCCCCCCCTTTTCAAGCAGACGACGGCATACGAGATTTAATAGACCGTCTCGTGGGCTCGGAGATGTGTATAAGAGACAGGGCGAAGACATAGCGGCCGAAGCGCAGGCGCGTGGCGATGAAGGTCATGACAATACCGATGCCGACCGCGATCAGCACGGGCACGGCGATGCCATAGGGGATGTCGAGACCGTTTTCCGGCCAGGGA
>NZ_JAELUG010001457.1 GCF_016429255.1 Rhizobium sp. ASV8 | reverse complement strand
CCCCCCCCCCCCCCCCCCCCCCCCCCCCCCCCCCCCCCCCCCCCCCCCCCCCCCCCCCCCCCCCCCCCCCCCCCCCCCCCCCCCCCCCCCCCCCCCCCCCCCTTTTTCAAGCAGAAGACGGCATCCGAGATTTAATAGACCGTCTCGTGGGCTCGGAGATGTGTATAAGAGACAGGCGTTGGAGGTATTTCAGTTGGTTTCAGCGCCGCACAGGTCATGCGGGCACTTGATGATGTCTCTGATTTACTGGCAGCCAAGCCTGTTGTGGCGGTAGCGATATCAAGCGCAGGCGGTACGACGGA
>NZ_JAELUG010000162.1 GCF_016429255.1 Rhizobium sp. ASV8 | reverse complement strand
GACCTTCAACGACGCGGACGAAGTGCGAGCCTTGTTCAGCGAACTCATCGGTCGGGAAGTGGACAAGAGTTTTGTCTTGATCCCGCCATTCTACACAGCCGGCGGAAATGAAATTCGTGTCGGCCAAAACGTCTTCGTCAATCAGAATTGCACTTTCTATGACCTTGGTGGATTGGATATCGGCGACGATGTGATGATCGGGCCAAACGTGAACATCATCACGGCAGGTCATCCGCTTGAACCTTCGCAGCGCCGCGCCATCACGATTGGGAAACCAATCGTGATCGAGAGGAACGTCTGGATTGCGACCGGCGCAACGATCGTCGGCGGGGTGACGATTGGCGAAAATTCGGTGGTGGCCGCGGGTTCAGTTGTTACAAGGAACGTTCCGCCGAATACGCTTGTCGGAGGAAACCCAGCGCGCGTCATTCGTGCGATCGGCGATCAGTGAAGGCGATGAATACCGGCTATGGAGCAAAGAACACCGCGGAAGCAAGTGCCAAACCGCAACGAGGCATAGGATAGCGAATGTCATGAAGGTGCGTCTGAGCTGGATTTGCCATGGTGCCACGGAGGCCAATCGGAAGGGCCGCTTCCCCGACGATGAGCCGCTGGAGGAGAAGGCTGTCCAGCAACTTGGCCCATCTCTTGCGCAGCTCGGCACGGTCGACCGTGTCTGGACGAGCCCGGCACTGCGCGCGCGCCAGACGGCCGCGCTCCTTGGCCTCGACGCGACCCCGGAACCTGAAATGCGCGACTGCGACTATGGCGGTTGGCGCGGACGGTCGCTCGCCGAACTTCATGAAAGCGATCCGGAATCCCTCGTATCATGGATGACAGACCCCGCCGCCGCACCGCATGGTGGCGAATCCCTGTCCTCGGTCATGCGGCGCATCGACGAATGGATGGGACATCATGTTCAAGACGCCGGGCATACCGTCGTCGTCACCCATGCGAGCATCATCCGCGCCGCGATCCTGCATGTGCTGCACGCGCCGGCTTCGGCATTTTGGACGATCGATGTGGAACCGTTCGGCCTCGTGGAGATGACCAGCGACGGCAGGCGCTGGCAGCTTCGTTTCCCGCAGATGGCTACAGCATCGGCCCGAAAATCGGAATCGACTTTCGGAAAGCCTGATGCTTAGATTCAAAGAGTTAGAGCGATGTCAGGAGAAGCGGGCAGAGCCTTTCCGGCGGGATCGTGGTTGGAGCGATAGGCTCTAACGGCTTGTTTTTGGCCGCCGCCGCTCGAAGTAAATCAGAAAGACGGCCATGCCGAACGTCATTGCCGCCAATCCATACCAGGTGATGGCATAGACGAGGTGGCTGTTGTGAAAGGTGATTTGCGTCAGCCCTCCCACAGGCAGGTCGCCGGGATTCTTCGTATCGTCCGCATCGATGAAGTAGGGAGCAACGTTCTGCAGGCCGCGAGCCGCGGCAATTGCCGTCACATCGCGCGAATACCAGCGTTCATCCGCGGGAACATTGGAGCGCAGTAGCGTGCCCTGGGGTTCGTTGATCCGCAGCAGTCCCGTGACGGCCGTTTCCGAACCGATCTGGCCGGCAGGGCGTGTCGTCGGATTGCGCTTGTCGGTCGGCACGAAGCCGCGATTGACGATGATGGTCGTGCCATCGGCCTGCTTCAGCGGTGTCAGCACCCAATAGCCGGCGCCGAGTACCGTCGAGGCATAGACCTGCACTTCCTTGTCGTTGAGGAAGATGCCGCTCGCCTGCACATGTTTGTATTCGGAGTTCTCGGCGGTGATATCAGCCCATTGCGCAGGGCCGGGCGCTGGTATAGCCGCAGCATGCACGCGCGAATCGACCCTGGCGATCAGATCGAGCTTCCAATGCAGCCGCTTGACCTGCCATGTACCGAGCCCGATGAGCAGGGCTGTGAGGAGCAGAAGCAGGAACACCCAGATGGCAAGGCCAATCGTCGAGCGCGGCTTGCCTTGCGATGCAATCGAGGAAATGTCGGTCATGGCGCTGGTCTCCGGGGACGCGCTGCCGCATGATTTCGGAAGGGTCTGTTTTCGCCCCTTCAGATCACGCGTGGTCTTTGAAGAGTTCGGCCGCGATGTCAGGCGTTCTGAAGAATGCGTCGCGCGGCGTCCGACCAATATCTCCAGCCGGGGGAGGGTGGGCCTTCGGCTAAAGGCCCACCGCTTGGTCTTATGGCATGTTGCGCATCATCTCGGGCGACATGGGCATCATGTTCGCGTTGAGGTGATGCATGACCCAGAGCGAGCCGGACAGTGCGATGATGACGAGGACGATCGTGAAGATCAGTGCCATCATGTTCCAGCCGCCTTCCGAGCGGGTGTTCATGTGCAGGAAGTAGATCATGTGCACGATGATCTGGATCGCGCCGAGGATCATGACGATCGCCCCGGTAACGGCCGGATCTGAGAAGACCTTCCCCATGACCAACCAGAAGGGGATGGCCGTCAGAATGACGGAGAGGATGAACCCCGTCATGTAGCTCTTGTAGGTGCCGTGAGAAGCCTCGTGGCCGCCATGGTGGTGGTCGTGGCCGTGAGCGTCGCCGGAATGATGCGAATGGTTTGCGTTCGAGCTCATCCGAGAACTCCCATGAGGTAGACGAGGGAAAACACGCCGATCCAGACGACGTCGAGGAAGTGCCAGAACATCGAAAGGCACATCAGGCGACGCTTGTTTTCGGCGATCAGGCCGTAGCGGCCAACCTGTACCATCAGCGTGATCAGCCAGACGATACCGGTGGTGACGTGCAGACCGTGCGTGCCGACCAGCGTGAAGAAGGCCGACAGGAAGGCGCTGCGCTGCGGGCCGGCGCCGTCGAGGATCAAATGGTAGAACTCATAGAGTTCGAAGAAGATGAACAGGGCACCGAAGATGCCCGTGATCGTCAGCCACATCAGCGTGCCCGACTTGTTGTCCTTCTCCATCGCCAGCATGGCGAAACCGTAGGTGATGGACGAGAAGAGCAGCATCGCCGTGTTGAGGGCGACGAGCGGCAGCTCGAACAGGTCGGCCGGCGAAGGACCGGCCGCATAGCTGTGGCCAAGCACGGCATAGGTGGCAAAGAGGACTGCGAAGATCAGGCAGTCGCTCATGATGTAGATCCAGAAGCCCAGCATGGTGCTGCCTTCCGGGTGATGCTCCTCCTTCAGGTAGAAGGCGGGTGTTTCGCCATCCATGGGAGCGTTTGCGGTATGGGTCGTCATCGTCTTACACCTGTCCTGCCAGCTGCTTCGTACGCTCGTTCTCGGTCTTCACGACCTCGTCGGCGGGAATGTGGTAGTCACGCTTGTAGTTGAAGGTATGGCCGATCGTAATGGCGATCATCGCGACGAAGGTGATGGCGGCGAGCCACCACATGTACCAGATCATCCCGAAGGCGAAGCCGATCGAGAGGACGCCGAGGATGACGCCAGTGCCGGTGTTCTTCGGCATATGGATCGGGATGAAGCCTTCGGTCGGACGCTTGTAGCCACGGTTCTTCATGTCCCACCACGCGTCATGATCGTAGACGATCGGCGTGAAGGCGAAGTTGTAAGCCGGCGGCGGCGACGAGGTCGACCATTCCAGCGTACGGCCGTTCCAGGGGTCGCCGGTGTGGTCGCGCAGCTCTTCGCGCTTCATGAAGCTGACGACGAGCTGGATCAGGAAGCAGGCGATGCCGATGGCGATCATGCCGGCGCCGACCGCCGCGATGACGAACCAGATCTGCAGCGAGGGATCGTCGAATTGGCTGACGCGGCGGGTAACGCCCATCAGGCCGAGGATGTAGAGCGGCATGAAGGCGAACCAGAAGCCGATCTGCCAGAACCAGAAGCTCATCTTGCCCCAGAACGGGTCGAGCTTGAAGCCGAAGGCCTTCGGGAACCAGTAGTTGACGCCCGCGAACATGCCGAAGAGCACGCCGCCGATGATCACGTTATGGAAGTGGGCGATCAGGAACAGCGAGTTGTGCAGCACGAAGTCGGCCGGCGGAATTGCCAGCATGACGCCGGTCATGCCGCCGATGGTGAAGGTCACCATGAAGCCGACGGTCCACAGCATTGGCACTTCGTAGCGGATGCGGCCGTGATACATCGTGAACAGCCAGTTGAAGAGCTTCGCACCCGTCGGGATCGAGATGATCATCGTCGTGATGCCGAAGAAGGAGTTGACGCTGGCGCCCGAGCCCATGGTGAAGAAGTGGTGCAGCCAGACGAGGTAGGAGAGGATCATGATCACGCAGGTGGCGTAAACCATCGACGCGTAACCGAAGAGGCGCTTGCCGCAGAACGTGGCGACGACTTCCGAGAACACGCCGAAGGCCGGCAGGATCAGGATGTAGACTTCGGGGTGGCCCCAGATCCAGATGAGGTTGACATACATCATCGGATTGCCGCCGAGGTCGTTCGTGAAGAAGTTCGTGCCGGCGTAGCGATCAAGGGTCAAAAGGGCGAGCGTTGCGGTCAGGATCGGGAAGGATGCAACGATCAGGATGTTGGTGCAGAGCGACGTCCAGGTGAAGACGGGCATCTTCATGAAGGTCATGCCCGGCGCGCGCATCTTGACGATGGTCGCGATCAGGTTGATGCCTGAAAGCGTCGTTCCGATACCCGCGACCTGCAGGCCCCAGATATAATAGTCGACGCCGACATCGGGACTATAGGCAATGCCGGAAAGCGGGGGGTAGGCGAGCCAGCCGGTCTTGGCGAATTCGCCGATGAAGAGCGAAATCATGATGATGATCGCGCCTGCCGTCGTCATCCAGAACGAGAAGTTGTTCAGGAACGGGAAGGAGACGTCGCGGGCGCCGATCTGCAGCGGAACGACAAGGTTCATCAGGCCGGTCACGAAAGGCATCGCCACGAAGAAGATCATGATGACGCCGTGGGCGGTGAAAACCTGGTCGTAATGGTGCGGAGGCAGGTAGCCTTCGGAACCGTTGAAGGCGATCGCCTGCTGAAGGCGCATCATCAGCGCGTCGGAAAAGCCGCGCAGCAACATGATCAGCGCGAGCACGACATACATGATGCCGATCTTCTTGTGGTCGATGCTGGTGAGCCACTCTTTCCAGAGATAGCCCCATACGCGGAAGTAGGTCAGCACGGCGAGCAGAGCGATGCCGCCGAGCGCGACGGCAGTGAAGGTCGCGACGAGGATCGGCTCGTGATACGGGATCTGATCGAGCGTTAGCCGACCGAAGATGAATTTATAGAGGTCCGGGTTGGAAAACATGGATTGCCTCTGTCCTTATAAATGTCTTGTTACTAAGCGCACCGGATCAATGACCCTGGTGCTGCGCCGAACCGGTCGACGAATCGGAAGAAGAGCCGTTGCCCATATCCATGCCCTGCATCGAATTGTCTCCGTGCTGCATGGTATGGCCGGCGCCGCCTTCGGCCTTGACGGGAGTGACTGAAGCCGGGCCGACATCGCGATTGTCGTAGATCAGGCGCTCGCGGTTTTCGTGACTTTCCTTGCCGCCGCCGCCCTTGGCGTCGATATGCATCATTTCGTTCATGCACATTTTGCTCGGATCGGCGCACATGTTGAGGATGGCATTGTAGAGACCATCGTCCACGGCATTGAAGTAGCGGACCGGCTCGCGCTCACTCGGCTTGGCGAGTGCGAGGTATTCCGGACGGCCGAGGGCTGTGCCCTGGCTCTTGGCCTTCTGGATCCACTGGTCGAAATCGGCCTGATTGAAGCCGTGGAACTTGAAGCGCATGTGCGAGAAGCCGGCGCCGCTATAGTTGGCGGACAGGCCCTGGAATTCGCCGGGATGGTTGATGACGGCGTGCAGTTTCGTCTCCATGCCGGGCATGGCGTAGATCTGGCCGGCCAGCGCCGGGATGAAGAAGGAATTCATCACCGCGGATGCCGTGATCTTGAAGTTGATCGGGCGGTCGACCGGAGCTGCCATCTCGTTGACGGTGGCGATGCCGTATTCCGGATAGAAGAAGAGCCATTTCCAGTCGAGCGCGACCACTTCGACGGTCAGCGGCTTCACATCGGCGCTGAGCGGCTTGTCGGCGGCGATACGGTCGAGAGGACGATAGGGGTCGAGCTGATGGGTGCTGATCCAGGTCACCGCACCGAGGGCGATGATGATGGCCAGCGGAGCGGACCAGATGACCAGCTCCAGACGCGTCGAATGATGCCATTCCGGCTCGTAGGTCGCTTCCTTGTTGGACTGGCGGTATTTCCAGGCGAAATACAGCGTCAGGAAGATCACCGGGATGATGATGATGAGCATCAGCACGACCGAAATGATGATGAGGTCTCGCTGCTGCATGGCGATATCGCCGGATGGATCCATCACCACCAAATTGCAGCCGGATAGCAGCAAGAACAATGGGATGACGGACAAACGGCTGAAAATCTTGAATAGTCTTAGCACGTCTTAAAGCTCTTTTTGTTTCGACCCTACCGCGACTAAAGGACGGTGGTCATGAACGATATGAGGTGTTTCGTCGCACCGCAGCAAATGCGCGTGCAATGCGGTATGGAATGCGGTCCCACCTATCGGGAAAACCTAGCAAAATCCAGAAGGTTTTCCGTCGATCATACGCTTTTATGCGAGCTAATATACCCGGATCGGAACAAATGGCCACAGGCCGTCTTTTCCTCCTGCGCGACCAGCGGCGACGGAGGCTGGAAACGGCAGGTTTGATCGCTAATTTGCGAATTATTTCATGTCTGACACTTGATATGTTCGCACGTTTGATAAACATTTTGATTATGCACGAATTCGTGGAGGAGTTCGTGCTCGGAGAGGGAGGCTCCCTACATGGTCAGCGTGACACATGAAACACTAAACCCCACATCTTCAACGCTTGAAAGCGATGCCCGCAGCATGCATGCCGGCGGCTCCGTCGCCCCAGGCAATATCGCCATCGGCGTGATCATTGGTCGCACGTCCGAGTTTTTCGATTTCTTCGTTTATGCCATCGCTTCGGTTCTGGTCTTCCCGAAGCTGATGTTCCCCTTTGCTGACCCCCTGCATGGAACACTGCTATCCTTCCTGGTGTTCTCGCTTGCATTCATCGCCCGCCCCATCGGCTCGTTCATCTTCATGGCGATCGACCGTAGGTATGGCCGCGGCGTCAAGCTCACCATCGCGCTGTTTCTGCTCGGCGGCTCCACTGCGGCGATGAGCTTCCTGCCCGGCTACTCCGAAGTCGGCGCCTATGCGATCGTTCTGCTCGCGCTCTTCCGAATCGGCCAGGGCCTTGCGCTCGGCGGTGCCTGGGATGGCTTGGCCTCGCTGCTTGCTCTCAATGCCCCGACCAATCGTCGCGGTTGGTATGCGATGATTCCGCAGCTCGGCGCGCCGATCGGCTTCATGCTGGCAAGCGCCCTGTTTGCCTATTTCGTCACGAGCCTCAACACGGCGGACTTCCTCGATTGGGGCTGGCGTTATCCATTCTTCTGCGCCTTCGCCGTCAACGTCGTCGCGCTCTTTGCCCGCCTGCGCCTTGTCGCGACCGAAGAATTCGGCACGCTTCTGGAGCGCCATGAGCTTGAGCCCGTCAAGATGACCGAGCTGCTGCGCCTGCACGGCCGTGATGTGCTGATCGGCGCCTTCGTGCCGCTCGCAAGCTTTGCAACCTTCCATCTGGTGACGGTTTTCCCGCTCAGCTGGGCGACGCTTTATAGCCAGCAAACCACGGCCTCGTTCCTGCTGATGGAATTCCTCGGCGCGATCTGCGGCATTCTCGCCATCATCTGTTCCGGTTTGCTCGCCGACCGGATCGGCCGCCGCAATCAGCTCGCCATCGGCGCGGTGCTGATCGCCTGCTTTGCCTTCGTCGCACCCTGGCTGCTTGACGGCGGAACGACTGGCCGCCACATCTACGTGGTCCTCGGCTTTACGTTGCTCGGACTTTCCTTCGGTCAGGCGGCCGGCGCCAGCGCTTCGCGTTTTACGCAGCGCTATCGCTATAGCGGTTCGGCCCTCGTGTCCGATCTGTCGTGGCTGCTCGGTGCAGGCTTCGCGCCTTTCGTGGCGCTTGCCCTCTCCAGCCAGTTCGGCCTCGTCTATACCAGCCTCTACCTGCTGTCGGGCGTGATCTGCACGCTGGTCGCGATCTTCTTCAGCAAGACGCTGGAAACGCGCGACACCTGAGGCGGATTTTCGCATCCAAAAAAGGCCGCGGCATGAGAGTGCCGCGGCCTTTTTCGTTCAGGCCTAATGCATGAGCCAGGCGATCAGCGGTGCCGCCAGCACATTCGTCAACCCCACCAGCACCATCACCAATCCGGCGATGGATCCTTCCTCGCGGCCAATCTCATGCGCCTTGGCGACGCCGACGCCATGGGCTCCCATCCCGAACAGCGCCCCGCGAGCAATGCCCGACCGTAACGGCAGAAACCTCAGAAGCATCTGGCCGACGACGGCGCCGAAGAGGCCGGTGACGACGACGAAGACGGCGGTGAGGTTGGGCACGCCGCCAATATCGCCCGACACCACCATGGCGAAAGGCGTGCTGATGGAGCGGGGCATCAGGCTGAGGCGCAGGCTTTCATCGAGGCCGAGAAGGCTGGCAAACCACCAGGCCGAGAGCATCGCCGTCGTGCTGCCGACGGCAACGCCGAACAACAGCACTGGCCAGTAGCGCTTGATGAGGTGCCGCTGTTCGTAGATCGGCACCGCGAAGGCGACGGTTGCCGGCCCTAGCAGAGCCAGTAGCCAGCGGCTGTCATGCATATAATCCTGGTAGCTCGCATGCGCCAAAAGCGCGACGACGATCAGCACCGCCGGCGCTGCCACCAGCGGCGAAAGCCACAGCGACGGCCAGCGGCGATAGAGCGCCTTGGAAACATAATAGAGGCCGATCGTCGCCAACGGCCAGAACAGGCCTGCCGCGATCGCTTCAATGGTGGACATGGTGAGATGCTCCCTGGCGCATCATCAGGCGGTAGCCGATGTCGATCGCTATCGCGGTGACGCTCATGACGATGAGGGTGCCGGCGGAGATGACGGCGAGTACCTTCAGCCCGACGATTCCGATGAATTCGCCATGATCGAGCACCGCCAGAACGGCCGGCACGAAAAACAGCAGCATCTCGGCGAGAAACCATTCCGCGCCGCGTTTCATGCTCGCGGGTTTGATCTTGCCGCTTGCCAGCAGCGCCAGCACCAGCAGCATGCCGATGATGGCGCCCGGAATCGGCAGATGCGCCAGGCGCGCGATGGCCTCACCCGCCTGCCAGAAGGCCAAAAGCAGGGCAATCTGGGCCAGACGGCTCAGTTTCGGACGGTTCTTCAGATCGATATGCATTGGAAAGGCTCGGAAAGATTGGACGGACTGAAGATAGGCCTTTCATCCGCATGAATAAAATGAATTGATTTCATTGAAATCAGTCCTGTATGGAATGTTCATGGAACTTCGAACCTTGAGAGCCTTTGTCGAAGTGGTACGCCAGGGCGGCTTTTCGGAAGCGGCGAAGGTGGTGTTCACAACGCAATCCGCCGTGAGCAAGGCCGTGCGCCAGCTCGAGGACGAGCTTGGCCTGCCGTTGCTCAATCGCATCGGACACCGCACGACCCTGACCGATGCCGGCGAGGTGGTTTATCGGCGGGCAATCGGAATCCTCGCCGGACGCGACGATCTGCTTGCCGAACTCGCCGAATTGCGCGGCCTTGCCCGCGGTACACTGCGCCTCGGCCTGCCGCCGATCGGCAATGATGCGCTGTTTGCGCCTGTATTTGCCGTCTTCCGCAATCGCTATCCGGGTATCGAGATCAAGTTGGAGGAGCAGGGAGCCAGGCGGCTGGAAGAAATGGTTCTTGCTGATGAAGTCGATCTTGGTGCCTCGCTGCTGCCGACGCCGGAAGCCTTCGAGTCTCAAAGCGTGCGCTGCGAACCGATGCATGTGCTGCTGCCATCGTCCCATCCGTTGGCTGGGCAGGAGAAGGTGCCGATGGCGGCGCTCAAGGGCAATGCCTTTCTCCTGTTCGAAACCGGCTTCGCCCTCAACGGCATCATTCTGGATGCTTGCCGGTCCGCCGGCTTCGCGCCCGATATCGCCGCCCGTTCAAGCCAGATCAATTTTATTGTCGAGCTTGTCGCTGCCGGCCTCGGCGTCGGCTTCCTGCCGCGGCTGATCGCCGAACAGAGGCACCGCCCCGGCGTCAGCCATGCGCTCGTCATCGAGCCTGATATGGAGTGGCATATGGCGTGGATATGGCGGCGAGGCGGCTATCTCTCACACGCCGGCAAAGCCTGGCTCGACCTCGCTGCGGAGATCGCGGCTAAATCTTGACTGCTTTCTCAAACTTTTGTGATAACAAGGTGCGACTGTAAACTTGAAAAAAATGGTCAGGAAAAATATAGGCTATCCTATTGCTGCCTGGGGCAGCGACTTTCAAGCGAGAGGACTTAATGACTTTTTCCTTTTCTCATCTCACCAGTGCGTTGGCGCTTGCCGCAGGGCTTGCCGTTGCTCCGATGATGGCAAATGCCGCCGATTCCGAAGGAATCGTGGTCTATAACGCCCAGCACGAAACGCTGACGCAGGCGTGGGCGGATGGCTTCACCAAGGAAACGGGCATCAAGGTCACGATCCGCAACGGCAGCGACATGCAGTTTGCCAACCAGATCATCCAGGAGGGCGCTGCCTCCCCCGCCGATGTCTATCTGACGGAAAATTCGCCGGGCATGACGCTGGTCGACGCCAACAAGCTCTTTGCGCCGGTCGATGCCGCCACGCTCGCCCAGGTGCCGGAAACCTTCAAGGCTGCCGATGGCAACTGGATCGGCGTTGCCGCTCGCTCCACGGTTTTTGCCTATGACAAGACCAAGCTGAAGGAAGCCGATCTGCCGAAGTCAATGCTCGATCTGGCCGATCCCAAGTGGAAGGGCCGTTGGGGCGCTTCGCCGGCCGGCGCCGATTTCCAGGCGATCGTCAGCGCGTTTCTCGAACTGAAGGGCGAGGACGCAACCCGTGCCTGGCTGAAGGCGATGAAGGAAAACGCCAGCTTCTACAAGGGCAACAGCGTCGCCATGAAGGCCGTCAATGCCGGTGAGATCGAAGGCGCCGTCATCTACCACTACTACTGGTTCGGCGATCAGGCGAAGACGGGCGAAAACAGCAAGAATGTCTCGCTGCACTATTTCAAGAACCAGGATCCGGGCGCTTTCGTCAGCATTTCCGGTGGTGCCGTTCTGGCTTCCAGCCAGCACCAGAAGGAAGCTCAGGCATTCCTGAAGTGGATCACCGGCAAGGGCGGTCAGGCCGTTCTGCGTGACGGCGACTCCTATGAATACGCCGTCGGCAATGGCGATGCTTCCAATCCGAAGCTGGTTCCGCTTGCTGACCTGCAGGCTCCCAAGGTCGAGCCTTCCAAGCTGAACAGCAAGAAGGTAACCGACTTGATGACGGAAGCAGGTCTCATCTAAGCCAAAGCAATTCCAGGAAAAGCGCGCAGCGGTTTTCCTTCCGGAATTGCGAAAAAACAAGGTGATGGAGCAGTTCGGAGTTTTCGTGAGAAACCGACCTGCTTCAAGAGCCCGCGGCGCTTTTAGGGTGCCTTCGGACGGGCTTGGCTCTTGCATCATTGTCCTGTGCCCTGCTAGGGGCATGGGATGGCCCAAAGGCCGATCGATCGGGCAATCGCCGTCAGCGGCGGTTGCCTTCCTATTTCAGGGCGTGAAAGGCAGCTCGGATTTGCTGCAGAAGAACACATATGCCGGCGAACCAGCCGCCATGCGAGTGCCCCAGTTGACGGCTGGCCCTCGCAGCCGTGTTCGGCACGGTTCTGTCGTCGCCCTTGCTTCCATCGTTGCGCTTCTGAGCCTGGTGCCGCTGGGCTTCATAGCCTGGGTCACGATCGATACCGGCTGGGCCGAAGTCATCGCCCTGATCTTCCGCAATCGCGTCGGCGAGCTGCTCGTCAACACCGTGCTGCTCGAAGTCTTCACCATTCCGTTGTGCATCCTGCTGGCGGTAACGCTCGCATGGCTGACGGAGCGCACCGACATTCCCGGCGCACGCCTGTGGTCGTGGCTGGCGGCGGCACCGCTTGCCGTGCCTGCCTTCGTGCACAGCTATGCCTGGGTTAGCCTCGTGCCCAGCATGCGCGGGCTTTGGAGCGGTGTGCTGGTGTCCGTGCTTGCCTATTTTCCCTTCCTCTATTTGCCCGTTGCCGCTGCCCTGCGCCGGCTCGATCCGGCGATCGAGGATGCGGCGGCGTCGCTCGGCCTTGGCCCCTGGCGC
>NZ_JAELUG010001456.1 GCF_016429255.1 Rhizobium sp. ASV8 | reverse complement strand
CCCCCCCCCCCCCCCCCCCCCCCCCCCCCCCCCCCCCCCCCCCCCCCCCCCCCCCCCCCCCCCCCCCCCCCCCCCCCCCCCCCCCCCCCCCCCCCCCCCCCCCTTTTCACGCAGAAGACGGCATACGCGATTTAATAGACCGTCTCGTGGGCTCGGAGATGTGTATAAGAGACAGCCTTTCCAGGTTCTTCCACTTTAAACTTTATTGCCACTGGCCTGGTCCGCGTTCGCTCGCCACTACTTGCGGAGTCTCGGTTGATGTCCTTTCCTGCAGGTACTTAGATGTTTCAGTTCCCTGCGTT
>NZ_JAELUG010001455.1 GCF_016429255.1 Rhizobium sp. ASV8 | reverse complement strand
CAGGTAATGTTCGCCCGTCGCCGTGCTCAGGCCGCGATTGACGGAGCGTGAGAAGTTGAAGGCTTCGGAGGCGACAGCGGCGGAAAAATTCTGATGTGATCGGCGATACCGCTCGTAGAGATTGAGCCTGTCTCTTATACACATCTCCGAGCCCACGAGACGGTCTATTAAATCTCGTATGCCGGCTTCTGCTTGAAAAGGGGGGGGGGGGGGGGGGGGGGGGGGGGGGGGGGGGGGGGGGGGGGGGGGGGGGGGGGGGGGGGGGGGGGGGGGGGGGGGGGGGGGGGGGGGGGGGGGGGGGG
>NZ_JAELUG010001454.1 GCF_016429255.1 Rhizobium sp. ASV8 | reverse complement strand
CCCCCCCCCCCCCCCCCCCCCCCCCCCCCCCCCCCCCCCCCCCCCCCCCCCCCCCCCCCCCCCCCCCCCCCCCCCCCCCCCCCCCCCCCCCCCCCCCCCCCTTTTTTCAAGCAGAAGACGGCATACGCGATTTAATAGACCGTCTCGTGGGCTCGGAGATGTGTATAAGAGACAGGCCTTCCAGGGCGCTGACACCATCGCAGCCCTGATCGTCGAGCCGGTGCTCGGCGCAGGTGGCGTGATCGTCCCGCACGAGACATTCCTGCCGCTGATGCGCGAGATCTGCGACCGCCATGGTATCC
>NZ_JAELUG010001453.1 GCF_016429255.1 Rhizobium sp. ASV8 | reverse complement strand
CCCCCCCCCCCCCCCCCCCCCCCCCCCCCCCCCCCCCCCCCCCCCCCCCCCCCCCCCCCCCCCCCCCCCCCCCCCCCCCCCCCCCCCCCCCCCCCCCCCCCCTTTTTCAAGCACAAGACGGCATACGCGATTTAATAGACCGTCTCGTGGGCTCGGAGATGTGTATAAGAGACAGGGCAAAGGGGGATTGATGGAACTCATCTTGTCCGTTGCTATCGGCGTCATGACGGCCTGCGGTGTCTGGCTGATCCTGCGTCCGCGCACCTATCAGGTCATTATTGGCCTTTCGCTGCTGTCTTACG
>NZ_JAELUG010001452.1 GCF_016429255.1 Rhizobium sp. ASV8 | reverse complement strand
CCCCCCCCCCCCCCCCCCCCCCCCCCCCCCCCCCCCCCCCCCCCCCCCCCCCCCCCCCCCCCCCCCCCCCCCCCCCCCCCCCCCCCCCCCCCCCCCCCCCCCTTTTTCAACCAGAAGACGGCATACGAGATTTAATAGACCGTCTCGTGGGCTCGGAGATGTGTATAAGAGACAGGTTCAGATCCCTCTGCCGCATCAGATGCGTCGTGCCTTCCTGCATCTGCATGGCGATCATGGAGTTGTAGAGGCTGACGGCAACTTGCTGGCCTTCGCCCGCCTTGTCGCGTTGTAAAAGGGCGAGC
>NZ_JAELUG010001451.1 GCF_016429255.1 Rhizobium sp. ASV8 | reverse complement strand
GCCGGTAAAATTGATACGGCGCACGGCCGGATGGGCGATCAAGGTCTCGACGATCGCCGCTGCATCCTTGGGAGCATTGGTGATGACATTGACGACGCCGGGCGGGAAACCCGCATCGCGCATCACCCTGTCTCTTATACACATCTCCGAGCCCACGAGACGGTCTATTAAATCTCGTATTCCGTCTTGTGCTTGAAAAAGGGGGGGGGGGGGGGGGGGGGGGGGGGGGGGGGGGGGGGGGGGGGGGGGGGGGGGGGGGGGGGGGGGGGGGGGGGGGGGGGGGGGGGGGGGGGGGGGGGGGG
>NZ_JAELUG010001450.1 GCF_016429255.1 Rhizobium sp. ASV8 | reverse complement strand
CCCCCCCCCCCCCCCCCCCCCCCCCCCCCCCCCCCCCCCCCCCCCCCCCCCCCCCCCCCCCCCCCCCCCCCCCCCCCCCCCCCCCCCCCCCCCCCCCCCCCCTTTTTCAAGCAGACGACGGCATACGAGATTTAATAGACCGTCTCGTGGGCTCGGAGATGTGTATAAGAGACAGGCCTGGAACAGGCATCGACAGTTGAGCCCGACGCCGCGCTGAAAGCAGTCGTCAACTCCTACGGACAAAATGCCGGCGATGTGAAGGCTGCGACAGCCCAAGCGATTGCGCCTGCTATATTGCAGAA
>NZ_JAELUG010000161.1 GCF_016429255.1 Rhizobium sp. ASV8 | reverse complement strand
CTCCTACGCAGGCTCCAACGCCGAGATTGAAGAGGCCACCGAGCGTATGGCCGGCTGGCTGAAATAGAATCCCCGATCAATGGGTTGCGCCTGCTTGTGAAAGTGATTTCGCAGGCCGCGAACATCGTTTCCCGCATGATCTCTGGACTGGAGCGGCCGGGCCTTCCTGGAAGCGCTTAGAGCGCCGTGCTTCCTTTCGGAAGCACAAAGGTCGCTCTAACCTCTTGAATCTACGCATTGGCCCGAGAATCGATTCCGATTTTCGGGCCAATGCTGTAGCGCTCCATGCCGCTGCCTTGCGCATTTCCGGACGGGGAGGCTGCCTGGCGCCTTCGCCCGGAATTGCTCTCATCGCTTTGCCGAAACGAAAATCCGGCCGCGTCGCCACGGCCGGATTACAATCAATCAGTCTCTAGTTGCGGCTCTCAGAAGAAACCGCGGCGCTGCCACCAGCCAGCCTTCTTGGGCTTGTTCGGCTCTCCGTCGCCATCGCCACCCTCGTTGGTGCGATTGGACGTGACGACCGGCGCGGAGGATGCAACGTTCGACTCGCGGTTGGCGCGTGCCGGCTTGGCTGCTTCTTCGGCGGTTTCAGGAGCGGCAGGCTCGCTGGCGGTATCCAGCGTCTGCACGATCTCGGCGACCGTCTCGGTTTCGACATCAGCCACGGCCGTTACCTCTTCAACCGGCGTTTCGACCGGAGAGGCCTCGGCAGCTGCAGCCTTCGGCTTCCGGCGGCTGCGGCTCTTGGCAGGCTTGACGTCTTCCGTAACGGTGGCCGCGGTCTCGACTGCTGCCATGGCCGGCTGGGCCTCGACGGCAGCTTCGCCTTCGGAAACGGCGATTTCCGCGACTGTTACAGCGACTTCTTCTCCACCCTCTGCATTGGCTTCGGCAGCCTCGCCGGTTTCGGAGTCACCTTCGTTGCCGGCATCCTGTTCGCTGCCCTCGTTTTCACGATTGCGGCGACCGCCCCGCTTACCGCGACGGCGGCGCTTGCGCTTCTGCTGCGCATCATCGTCGCTGCCGGATGCATTGGCATCGGTATCGGCATCATCGTCACTCTCGTCGCCATCTTCCCCGTCTTCGGATGCGTCCGCAACGGACGCATCATCGGAGGAGGCGCCGGCCTGGGCATCATTGCCACGGCCGCGGCGGCGGCGGCGACGCTTGCGCTTGCGGCTACCTTCATTGTTTTCAGAACGGGCGACCGGCTGCTGTTCGCTGCTTGCAGCCTTTTCTTCCAGCTCTTCGTCTTCTTCCTCATCCGCCTCGATAACGATATCGTCGTCATCGTCATCAGGGATGGCTGCGAAGTTGAACAGGGTTTCGATCTTCACCGGATTGGCAACCGGCTCGCCACGATCGATCGCGAAATGCTGATTGCCGACGGCATTGTCGGCATCGATGACGATGGCGACACCAAAACGGTTCTCATAATCGATGATCGTCTGGCGCTTGTGGTTGAGCAGATAGAGCGCGATATCCGGCGTTGTGCGAACGGTGATGTCGTGCGTCGTGTTCTTGAGCAGATATTCTTCGATCCCGCGCAGAACGTGCAGGGCAACGGAAGACTGCGAACGCACATGGCCGGTGCCGCCGCAATGCGAGCAGATCTGCGTGGTGCTTTCCAGAACCGATGCACGGATGCGCTGGCGCGACATTTCCAGAAGGCCGAAATGCGAGATGCGGCCAACCTGGATACGGGCGCGATCGTTCTTCAGGCATTCCTTCAGCTTCTTCTCGACAGCGCGGTTGTTGCGCTTTTCTTCCATGTCGATGAAGTCGATGACGATCAGGCCGGCCAAGTCGCGCAGGCGCAGTTGCCGCGCGATTTCCTCGGCCGCTTCCAGGTTCGTCTGAAGCGCCGTGTCCTCGATCGAATGCTCGCGGGTCGAACGGCCAGAGTTGACGTCGATCGAAACCAGCGCTTCCGTTTGGTTCATGATCAGATAGCCGCCCGAACGGAGCGTCACCTGCGGCTGCAGCATCCGGTCGAGCTGTGCCTCGATGCCGGAGCGCGAGAAGATTGGGTGAATGTCGCGATAGGGCTGAACCACCTTGGCGTGGCTCGGCATCAGCATCTTCATGAAGTCTTTCGCTTCACGATAGCCTTCTTCGCCAGCAACGATGACTTCGCCGATGTCCTTGTTGTAGAGGTCGCGGATCGAGCGCTTGATCAGGCTGCCTTCCTCGTAGACGAGGCAGGGAGCGGTCGATGCGAGCGTCAGCGTACGGACGTTCTCCCAAAGGCGCATCAAATATTCGAAGTCGCGCTTGACCTCGACCTTGGTGCGGTTCGCACCGGCGGTACGCAGGATGACGCCCATGCCTTGCGGCACTTCGAGCATCTTGGCGATTTCCTTCAGGCGCTTGCGGTCCTGCGGATTGGTGATCTTGCGGGAAATGCCGCCGCCGCGTGCCGTGTTCGGCATCAGGACCGAGTAACGGCCAGCGAGCGACAGATAGGTGGTCAGCGCAGCACCCTTGTTGCCGCGCTCTTCCTTGGCCACCTGCACGAGCAGAATCTGCCGGCGCTTGATGACTTCCTGAATACGATACTGCTTGCGCGGCTTGCGCTGCACGCGGTCCGGAACTTCTTCCATTGCGTCTTCGGCGCCAACGGATTCGATCACTTCTTCTTCATGGTCGTGATCGTCATCGTCGTCGTCATCGTGACGGCGCTTGGAGGTCGTGACGTCCTCGGAGATCGAATCGGTTTCGACCATCGCTGCCATCGAACCCGAGGAGCCTTCCTCGTCTTCGCTCGGCGCGTCGACCGTCGCGGTGGCTTCCGGGGCGGGGGCCTCTTCGGCGGGCGCTTCCGCTACCACCTTCTTGCGGCTGCGGCGCGGCTTGACCTTCTTCGCGGGCGCTGCGTCTTCGGCAGGTGCTGCCGCCTCAACGGCAGGGGCCTCTTCCGCAGTTGCGGCGGGCGCTTCCGCTTCTTCGCTCTCCTTGGAAACGATGCCGATGTCGGGCTGTTCCTGCTGCGAAAGATCGAGCGCGGTTTCGACATGTTCGACATCGTCGTCGCGGCGATGCTCTTCGGCTTCCGCCTTCAGAAGCGCCTGCCGGTCTGCAAGGGGGATCTGGTAGTAGTCGGGGTGAATTTCGGCAAAGGCCAAGAAGCCGTGCCGGTTGCCGCCGTAGTCGACGAAAGCCGCCTGAAGCGAAGGCTCGACCCGCGTTACTTTTGCGAGATAGATGTTGCCGCGTATCTGCTTCTTGTGCTGGGACTCGAAGTCAAATTCTTCTATGCGGTTCCCGCGAACGACAACGACGCGCGTCTCTTCCTCGTGAGACGCATCGATAAGCATTTTGTCTGCCATGAAAGCTGTGCTCCTCGGCGCAGACAATCGGAAGGGGGCCTGCCTGTCGCATGGACGGGCCGGGTGTGTTCCGCAGTTGCTGCACCGGATAATGAAAGTCGCGATTGGTTATTCGGAGATGACAGCATCCAGACGGCAACCGGGGCACTACTTCCCTGGGGTCTGTTCACTTTTTGAAAAAGCTGCTGCGGTGACATCCGTAACCAAGCGAGATCGACTATGCCTTAGACCCACAAGACTGGGCCCGATGAATGTGCTCTCTAAAGAGCGTTTGGTGGCTCTCCACCGATGAACTTCCCGTTTAAAACCGGAAATTCAGATATCCACTGTTTGGAGCAGAAGTACTGCAGACGTCGGATGAATGCCGCTTATGGCGCCTGGTACTCGAGGCGGCTGCCGTTGCGACGACTCTATCCCGTCAACACTTCTACCCTAATATGCGTTGTATGTTTTATCTGTCACAATAGCAAGGGAAAAGCCAAGTATGCCATAATATTGATGGATTCCTCGGATGAGGAGGACGAGGGAGGATCCGTTACGATTCTCTCCCAGGCGCATCGTCAGCTGGCGCCCATCACGTCAAACCTGGTTCCCGTTATTGGGACTTCAAAAACAACGTCGAAACCAATATGGGGCGCGTTGGACACTTGTTAAAGGGATTGCGGCATGCGGTGGAGAGTGGCGTGAGGGCTTTGCGTTCTGCGATGACGGCCTTCGCTCTTGTTGTGGTTGTGGTGTTTGCGCCATTCAACCCGGCCTTCGCCGCGAGCGATCCCATGCTCGCCTATGGCGCGCGCATTGCAGGCGATGATGCCCGCACGCGCATCGTCATCGACATGGATCGCGAACCGACATTCACCGTGCACTATCTCAACAATCCGGTTCGCGTTGTCGTCGACCTTCCGGCGACCGCATTCGGTTTTCCCGCCGCCGATCTCAAGCCGGCCGGCCTCTTCAAGGATATCCGCTACGGCACAATGGACGCCAACAGCGCCCGCATCGTGCTGACGGCCAAAAAGCCGGTGAAGCTGGTCATGGCCAAGACCCAGGCCGATGAGGGAGGGAAGGGGCATCGCCTCGTGCTCGATGCGGAGATGCTGCCGGCCGAGCAGTTTGCCGAGCTCGTGAAGCAGCAGAGCTGGACGGCTGCCGACACCGCCAAGGACGTCGGCCCCGTCGATCCGACGCAGAAGGCCGACCCTAATACGTTCCTCGTGGCGGTTGACGCCGGTCATGGCGGCATCGACGCCGGTGCGACCGGCACCGACGGCGCCACGCAGGAAAAGGATATCACGCTAGCCTTCGCGAAGATTTTCGCCGACAAGTTGAACGCGCAGCCCGGTATCAAGGCGTTTCTGACCCGCGACAAGGATCAGTATCTCTCCCTTTCCGAACGGGTGACGATCGCTCGGCAGAATCACGCCTCTCTCTTCATCTCGCTACACGCCGATACGCTGAAGCAAAAGGATATCCGTGGTGCGACCGTCTATACGATCTCGGACAAGGCTTCGGATCGTCTCGCCAGCGAGGTGGCCGACCGCGAAAACGACTCCGACCGCATCGCCGGAACAGAGGCCCAGGCACAGCCGGCCGCCGTCGCCGACATTCTGATGGATCTCACCCGCCGCGAGACGCAGGCCTTCTCCATTTCGCTGGCGCAGGACGTGCTGTCCTCGTTCAACGGCCAGGTTTCCATGATCAACAATCCGCATCGCCACGCCGGTTTCCAGGTGTTGACGGCGCCGGATGTGCCTTCGATCCTTCTCGAACTCGGCTTTCTCTCCAATAAGGAAGACGAGAAACTGTTGCTTGACGCCGATTGGCGGCAAAAGGTTGCCGATCGGCTGACCGAAGCCGTGAAGCAGTACCGCGTTTCTATCATCGCAAACGGCGGCTAGCGGCGTCAGTCGTGGCTTCCGTGTAACAGCGGTGGACTTTGGAATTGAATGAAACTGGGAATACGGGAGCGAAGCCCTATTTTGCTCACATTCCCGCCTTTACAGCGAAGTATCATTCGCTCACGAGTGCCGCGCGGCTTTATCCCATTGCCGTCTTGCATTAACGCCGTGAGCGTGCAAAACGCCCGTCAGTATGCGATGATCTCGCTATATGGCGCATGAAGAACAAGCACCGGTAGTATCAAATGATCAGACTGATTGGATATTTCTTTGGGCTAGGTTGCCTCCTGTTTCTGGGTGTGGCCGCCGCTGCCGCGATCTATCTGAGCGTCGTCTCCAAGGAACTCCCGGATTACGAGGTGCTGGCGAAATATGCGCCGCCCGTGACAACGCGCATCCATGCAGGCAACGGCGCGCTGATGAAGGAATACTCGCGCGAGAACCGGCTTTTCGTGCCAATCCAGGCCATTCCCGACCGCGTCAAGGCCGCTTTCCTTTCGGCTGAAGACAAGAATTTCTACAACCATCCCGGCGTCGATGTCGGCGGCCTCATTCGCGCCGTTGCGGTGAATCTGCAGAATATCGGTTCCGGTCGCCGCTTCGTCGGCGCATCGACCATTACACAGCAGGTCGCCAAGAACTTCCTGCTTTCCGCCGACCAGACCTTCGACCGCAAGATCAAGGAAGCGATTCTGTCCTTCCGCATCGAGCAGGCCTACAGCAAGGACAAGATCCTTGAACTGTATCTCAACGAGATTTACTTCGGCCTCAATTCCTACGGTATCGCTGGCGCGGCGCTGACTTATTTCGACAAGTCGGTCAACGAGCTGACCATCGCCGAATCGGCCTATCTGGCATCGCTGCCGAAGGGCCCCGCGAACTACAACCCGTTCCGTCGCGCCGAAGCAGCGCTGACCCGCCGCAACTGGGTAATCGACCGTATGGTCGAGAACGGCTATGTGAGCCAGAGCGACGGCGAAGAAGCCAAGAAGCAGCCGCTCGGCGTTGTCCCGCCGAAGAGCGGCCCGTCGCTTTTCGCTTCGGACTACTTCGCCGAAGAGGTCCGTCGCCAGCTGATCGATCAATATGGCGAAAAGACCCTTTATGAAGGCGGCCTCTCCGTTCGCACCTCGCTTGATCCGCAGATGCAGCTTGAAGCCCGCAAGGCATTGCAGGACGCATTGGTCGACTATGACCAGCGTCGCGGCTATCGCGGCCCGATCAAGCAGATCGCCACCGCGCAGGACTGGGGTGCAGAACTCGCCAAGGTTCCGGGATTGAGCGATGTTCCCGAATGGCAGGTGGCCGTCGTCCTGTCCGTCTCCGATCAGGAAGCGGATATTGGATTGCAGCCGCGTGTAGACGCCGGAGGCAAGGTTTCGCCGGACCGCAAGCGCGGCACGATTGCCGCTGCCGATATGCGCTGGGCATTCCGGGCGGCGAGCGGCGGCAAGGTTGCCAAGTCGCCGAACGGCGTGCTGAGCGCCGGTGACGTGGTTTTCGTGCAAAAGACCGGTAGCGCCGACTCGACCACCTATCGTCTGCGCCAGCCGCCAAAGGTGCAGGGCGGTCTGGTCGCCATGGATCCGCATACCGGCCGTGTGCTTGCCATGGTTGGCGGCTTCTCCTATGCGCAATCCGAATTCAATCGTGCCACGCAGGCCAAGCGCCAGCCGGGCTCCTCGTTCAAGCCTTTTGTCTACGCGGCTGCAATGGACAACGGCTATACGCCGGCCTCGGTCATTCTCGACGATCCGCTGCAGATCACCCTCAGCAATGGTGATGTCTGGAAGCCGACCAACTATGAGGGCGAGGGCGGTGGCGTCCATACGCTGCGCTTCGCCATCGAGAAGTCTCGCAACCTGATGACGGTTCGGCTCGCGTCCGACATGGGCATGCCGCTGGTTGCCGAATATGCCGAACGCTTCGGGATCTACGATCACATGAACCCCGTTCTCGCCATGTCGCTCGGCGCCGGCGAAACGACCGTCTTGCGCATGGTTTCGGCCTATTCGGTCATTGCCAATGGCGGCAAGCAGATCAAGCCGACGCTGATCGACCGTATTCAGGACCGTTACGGCAAGAC
Source organism: Rhizobium sp. ASV8 (assembly GCF_016429255.1). Lineage (GTDB taxonomy): Bacteria > Pseudomonadota > Alphaproteobacteria > Rhizobiales > Rhizobiaceae > Rhizobium. The sequence continues at coordinate 5,052 of NZ_JAELUG010000161.1, read as the reverse complement.
CATCTTCAAGCATGAGGAGCGCGTCTGCGACACCTGCAACGTCAGCTCCTGGCAGAACCAGGACGAGCCGGCCGTCGCCGACAACCGCGAACAGGTTCTCGATCCGATGACCGCCTATCAGGTCACGTCGATGATGCAGGGCGTCATCATCCGCGGTACGGCTGCAGGCAAGATCAAGCTCAACACCGATGTTGCCGGTAAGACGGGCACCACCAACGACGAGAAGGACGCCTGGTTCGTCGGTTTCACGCCGAGCCTCGTCGCCGGTCTTTATATCGGTTACGATACGCCGACCCCGCTTGGCCGCGGCGGCACCGGCAGCGGCCTTGCTGCGCCGGTCTTCAACGAATTCATGCAGGCCGCAACGAAGGATGAGCCGCCCGAGAAATTCCAGGTTCCGGCCGGCATGACGATGGTGGCCGTCAATCGCGCCACCGGCATGGCGGCGCAGCCGGGCGATCAGGGCGCCATCATGGAAGCCTTCAAGCCCGGTACGGGTCCGGCCACCAGCCTGCAGGTCATTGGCGGTGGGGAAGCAGCCCAGGTCGCGCCGGAGGAAATTCTGCGGACCTCGCCGCAGGCAAACCAGGCGGTCACCTCCGGAGCCGGCGGCCTCTTCTGACCCATTCCAAATTGCCTGAGGGACATGCCGCGGGGCTTTACACCGGCGGCATGTATATTTATGTCACCAGCACTCTTTGAATTGGACCGCCGTTTGCTTTGAGCGGCGAAATGAAGAAACAGGATCATGAGAGCCGAAATCGAGAAAATAGTCGACGAAACCAAGCAGGCTATCACCCTGCTGAGGAGGCATCTTTGACTGGGACCAGGCCGTAAGACGACTGGACTGGTTGAACAATAAATCAGAGGATCCGACCCTCTGGAACGATGCCGCCGAAGCGCAGAAACTGATGCGTGAGCGCCAGCAGCTTGATGATGGCATTAGCGGCGTGCGCGCTCTCGAGCAGCAGCTTGCCGACAATGTCGAGCTGATCGAGCTTGGCGAAGAAGAAGGCGACGCCGACGTCGTGCGCGAAGCCGAAGACGCACTCAAGGCCTTGAAGGCGGAAGCGGCGCGTCGGCAGGTTGAAGCGATGCTCTCGGGCGAAGCCGATTCCAACGACACCTACCTCGAAGTTCACTCGGGCGCTGGCGGCACCGAGAGCCAGGACTGGGCGAACATGCTTTTGCGCATGTATACCCGCTGGGCCGAACGCCAGCGTTTCAAGGTGGAACTGCTCGAAGTGCATGACGGCGAAGAAGCCGGCATCAAGTCGGCGACGCTGCTGGTCAAGGGACACAATGCCTATGGCTGGCTGAAGACCGAATCGGGCGTACATCGCCTGGTGCGCATCTCGCCCTATGACAGCAATGCGCGTCGTCACACGTCTTTCTCGTCGATCTGGGTGTATCCGGTCGTCGACGACTCGATCCAGATCGAGATCAACGAAAGCGATTGCCGAATCGATACCTACCGTTCGTCTGGCGCCGGCGGCCAGCACGTCAACACGACCGATTCGGCCGTGCGTATCACGCACATTCCGACCGGCATCGTCGTGCAGTGCCAGCAGGAGCGCTCGCAGCACAAGAACCGCGCCAAGGCGTGGGACATGCTGCGCGCCCGCATGTACGAAGCGGAACTCATGAAGCGCGAGGAGGCCGCCAACGCCGAGGCCGCGTCCAAGACGGATATCGGCTGGGGCCATCAGATCCGCTCCTACGTCCTGCAGCCTTATCAGTTGGTCAAGGATCTGCGGACGGGCGTTGCCAGCACCGCTCCGGGCGATGTGCTTGACGGCGATCTCAACGAGTTCATGGAAGCCGCTCTGGCGCACCGTATCAGCGGCGCGGCCGATGCCGTGGTCGATGACGTCGATTAAGATCGAAGCGAACTAAAAAAAAGCCCCGGAGACGGGGCTTTTTTATTGGTGTCGCGAGCTATGCAGGCAGCAGTTTTCAATCCGAAAACTGCTCCGCGAGGATTCTGTCTGACCAGGACCCGTCAGGATCGGACAGGATGCGTGCCGTTGTATCTTCACTCTGCATGATCCGGACCCCGAGCACCGATTTGACCTCGGTATTGTCCGCAGCCGCATTGACCGGGCGCTTTTCCGCTTCGAGCACGGTGATATCCACCGTCACCTTGTTCGGTAGCAAAGCGCCGCGCCAGCGGCGAGGACGGAAGGCACTGACGGGCGTCATGGCCAGCAGTGGCGCTTCCAGCGGCAGGATGGGACCGTGGGCGGAAAGATTGTAGGCGGTGGAGCCCGCCGGGGTAGTCACCATCAGCCCGTCGCAAATAAGCTCCGGCAAGCGGACTCGGCCGTCGATTTCGACCTTCAATTTCGCCGTCTGGTAGGATTGGCGAAACAACGACACTTCGTTGATGGCGAGCGCAACGCAGCTGCTGCCATCGGCGTTGCGTGTGGTCATCTGCAGCGGATGAAACGCATTTTCGACGGCCGCTTCGATGCGTTCAGCCAGACCGTCCGTGCGATAGTCGTTCATCAGGAAGCCGATCGAGCCGCGATTCATGCCGTAGACGCGCTTGCCCGTATTCATGGTCTTGTGCAGCGTCTGCAGCATGAAGCCATCGCCACCGAGCGCTACGACGATATCCGCCTCTTCCTGGTCCGTCTGACCATAGAGGCGAATCAGCTCTTCCTGAGCCTCCTGTGCTTCGGGAGTGGGCGAGGCGAGAAAGCAGACGGATTGAAAATGACGCGACATGCCATGTCCTTTGAATGATCGTACTAGGTAATGATATTCCCCCTATGCGACAAGACGTTTTGTAAAGACTGGTAAATCCCGCCCCGGCTCGTGAGTGGGGATACTGAAGAACGTGGCGTATTTTCTCTTTACAGGAGATCAAAATCTGCTACTTGGCATGCCAGTGTGCCCTTGTAGCTCAGTTGGTAGAGCACCTGATTTGTAATCAGGGGGTCGCGGGTTCGAACCCTGCCGGGGGCACCACTTTTTTCCCAGGAACCTGATCGTCATACCGCCTGCGCTATGGAAAAGCGGCAGTCGCAGACTAATATGTGGGTGCCGATGCCTTCTTGGCGTCCGCTACGATCTTCAACATAAATCGCGCCCTTGGAAAAACATGACCAGCAAGCCGAAGAAACCCAAACTCGAACATTCCGAACTCTCGGGCGAGTTCACCGATGACGACGTCACCGTTTTGGTCGATATCTTTCGTCCGGCCGGCACCAATGGCGACTGGCGGATGGAAGTCATTACCCCGGAAGAAGATTTGATCGAATGGGAAGAACCTTTCGCGACCGATCGCGAGGCTTTCGACGAGTTCCTGGCGACGGTTGCGCGTGATGGCATCCGGTCGTTCTTCGACGACGCGGATCCTGCAGTTCACTGAGGCTGCTTCTGTGTCTCGTCCGTTTCGATAGGGCAAGTCCAGGAAAACTGCGCAGCGGTTTTCCGCCTGGAATGCGAGGGAGCAAGCTGCGGCTTTTTGGGCTTCGAAGGACGTAGATATGCGCCTACTCCTTCCGTTCCCTACTGAATCTTCCGTCTGACGGCTGTGAGAAGCAGGCGCATTTACACTTTCTGAAATCGGCATACACTTCTCCCGTCGAAGGCGGGTGAGGATACGGTCATGCGCGAGACAGTGAGATATCTTGTTTGGGGATTGCCGCTTGTTGTCATCGCGGTTGCCGCAAGCGCGTCGGCCCTGGCCGGCGAAAACTGCTACTGCAAGAATACGGACGGAAAGCAGCATGCCGTGGGCGAAGTCGCCTGCATGACCGTAGGCGGCAAGAGCTATCTCGCGCAATGCGAGATGAACCTCAACGTCACCTCATGGTCGAAGCTGCAGGACGGATGCCCGATCACCGAGATGTCGCCTTGGCGTCAATCTCCGTGGCATGCCACGCCGATCGCGGTCAGGTGAATGGATCGGCCTTCACGCGACGGCAGATATGTCAGAAATGATGCCGGTTTACAGCGGAGGGGCTACAACGACCCCATGCGCGTGATATTTGACGCGCAGGGGTCGTTGTAACAATTTAAGCCTGTATCCACTGGATTGCGTTAGCCCCACAGCCAAGTGTGTTTCCCCGACGCAAAGTTTCGGCCGCCGCTCGGCAATCGGCAGCCTGCTATTTGCGCTTCAGCAGCAGCGGTTCGCCTTCTTCCTCGTCGGATTTCTGGAATGTGCCGTCCGGCTTCATGTCGAAGGAGAGCGAGGAGCCGTCGCTGCCCAACATGACCAGTCCGAAACCTTCCGCCGCCCAGAGCGAGAGCTTGAGATCGCCGATTTCGCTGGCGCAGTCTCCGGCTGGTGACATTTTCGCGGTGCCATCCGGATCCTTGTCGGTCGTCAGAGTGACGTCGCAGACGGGTTTCCCGTCCGGGCGCTGGATGCGCCAGGCTCCGGCGAGACTTGCGACGGTCGGCACATGGTCGACGTCTCCCAAGGCCGGCAGAAGCCAGGTCGGGTCGCCGCTCTCGCTCTCCCACGGAGAGCCTTCTTCCTGCTGAAACCGAAGGAGCATCTGGCCTGCGCCATCCATGATGGCAAGCGAGCCGTCGTCGGCAAAATTCCACGCGCCGGCCTTGGAAAGAGCGGGCAGGGGTGTTGCGCAGGCATCAGCCCCGGTAATGCCATAGCCGCCGGTAACCGGGTTGGTCTCGAAGGTCAGCCGGCATCCCTTGGCTCCGCTTTCAGGTGCCAATAGCCATGCGCCCGCCTGCGCCTTGATAAGTTCGTCATCGGCAGCGCGTGCCGGTTGACCCATAGCGAGAGCAAGGGCGACGGAAGCCGCCGCTAGACCAAGAACACGGATCAAAGCAAATTCCCCCAACTGGTCGCGGCAGCCTCGGCGCCGCTAGATTTTCAGATAGGATCGCGCCGCGTAAAGCGCGATCGCAGCTGCGTTCGAGACATTGAGTGATTTTATGGCGCCCGGCATATCGAGCCGTGCCAGCGCGTCGACCGTTTCCCGCGTTTTCTGGCGAAGCCCCTTGCCTTCCGAGCCGAGCACGAGCGCGACCTTCTCGCCGCTGAACGTGCTTTCAAGCGGTGCCGGACCT
>NZ_JAELUG010001449.1 GCF_016429255.1 Rhizobium sp. ASV8 | reverse complement strand
CCCCCCCCCCCCCCCCCCCCCCCCCCCCCCCCCCCCCCCCCCCCCCCCCCCCCCCCCCCCCCCCCCCCCCCCCCCCCCCCCCCCCCCCCCCCCCCCCCCCCCCTTTTCAAGCAGAAGACGGCATACGCGATTTAATAGACCGTCTCGTGGGCTCGGAGATGTGTATAAGAGACAGGGCCAATACCACGCCGGCTTCGCGCATCGCCCGCAGCGGCAGCGCCGGCGCAGTCGGGCTGCCGACCGTCATGATGGCGATGCCTTCGGCTGCTAGCAGGCCGATGAGCGCCTGCTGCCTTGCCCCA
>NZ_JAELUG010001448.1 GCF_016429255.1 Rhizobium sp. ASV8 | reverse complement strand
CCCCCCCCCCCCCCCCCCCCCCCCCCCCCCCCCCCCCCCCCCCCCCCCCCCCCCCCCCCCCCCCCCCCCCCCCCCCCCCCCCCCCCCCCCCCCCCCCCCCCCTTTTTCACGCACAAGACGGCATACGAGATTTAATAGACCGTCTCGTGGGCTCGGAGATGTGTATAAGAGACAGGTGTACCGATGCGCGCCGCACCGGCTACACCGCCGGCCGGGCCGGATTCGACCAAAGTCAGCGGACTCATCTGCGCCTGGTCGAACGTCGAGATACCGCCGTTGGACTGCATCGCGTAGTAGGGGCA
>NZ_JAELUG010001447.1 GCF_016429255.1 Rhizobium sp. ASV8 | reverse complement strand
CCCCCCCCCCCCCCCCCCCCCCCCCCCCCCCCCCCCCCCCCCCCCCCCCCCCCCCCCCCCCCCCCCCCCCCCCCCCCCCCCCCCCCCCCCCCCCCCCCCCCTTTTTTCACGCAGAAGACGGCATACGAGATTTAATAGACCGTCTCGTGGGCTCGGAGATGTGTATAAGAGACAGGGTCTGCTGTGATAACGCCTTCGCGCCGCTTGGGGGCTGGTAATTTGCGAGCCGCCACTTTGAGCACTTCCCGAAGCTCAATACAGGCGCTTATACGGCACATGATGCCGTAGGATACGGCAGCATC
>NZ_JAELUG010001446.1 GCF_016429255.1 Rhizobium sp. ASV8 | reverse complement strand
CCCCCCCCCCCCCCCCCCCCCCCCCCCCCCCCCCCCCCCCCCCCCCCCCCCCCCCCCCCCCCCCCCCCCCCCCCCCCCCCCCCCCCCCCCCCCCCCCCCCCCCTTTTCAAGCACAAGACGGCATACGAGATTTAATAGACCGTCTCGTGGGCTCGGAGATGTGTATAAGAGACAGGCATCAGAGCGTTTCCCGGATGCATTGAGAGTGCACCGGGATGGAGCGACCGTGGACGTCAGGCAATTGGACATATCGACGGACAATGAAGAGGAAGCCGAGGTGCCGCGACGGTCCTCTTTGTTGG
>NZ_JAELUG010001445.1 GCF_016429255.1 Rhizobium sp. ASV8 | reverse complement strand
GCAGATGCGGCGCAGCCTCACGCCCGAAACCAACGCTATCGCCACGGTCCTGTTCGTCATCTCCGTGGTGCTGGTCGTGGTGTTCTTTCTCATCAGCCGCGAGAACCATACCAAGACAAATCATTCCCTGTCTCTTATACACATCTCCGAGCCCACGAGACGGTCTATTAAATCTCGTATGCCGTCTTCTGCGTGAAAAGGGGGGGGGGGGGGGGGGGGGGGGGGGGGGGGGGGGGGGGGGGGGGGGGGGGGGGGGGGGGGGGGGGGGGGGGGGGGGGGGGGGGGGGGGGGGGGGGGGGGGG
>NZ_JAELUG010001444.1 GCF_016429255.1 Rhizobium sp. ASV8 | reverse complement strand
CCCCCCCCCCCCCCCCCCCCCCCCCCCCCCCCCCCCCCCCCCCCCCCCCCCCCCCCCCCCCCCCCCCCCCCCCCCCCCCCCCCCCCCCCCCCCCCCCCCCCCTTTTTCAAGCAGAAGACGGCATACGCGATTTAATAGACCGTCTCGTGGGCTCGGAGATGTGTATAAGAGACAGGCCCCGCACCGAGCTCGCGGCTCAGGCAGGGATTGCCGTCGATAACGGCATTGCCGTCAACGAACGTCTGGAGACCTCGGTTGCTGATATCTATGCCGCTGGCGACTGCTGCTCCTTCCCACATCCG
>NZ_JAELUG010001443.1 GCF_016429255.1 Rhizobium sp. ASV8 | reverse complement strand
CCCCCCCCCCCCCCCCCCCCCCCCCCCCCCCCCCCCCCCCCCCCCCCCCCCCCCCCCCCCCCCCCCCCCCCCCCCCCCCCCCCCCCCCCCCCCCCCCCCCCCTTTTTCAAGCACAAGACGGCATACGAGATTTAATAGACCGTCTCGTGGGCTCGGAGATGTGTATAAGAGACAGGCACACTGTTGCGCAGCGACCGATCGAGGCCGGTGACCCCCTTGGCGGCCGCGTCGTTGGATGCGCGCAGGCCGATGATCTTCTCTCCCACGGGATTGATCGCGACGACGTTTCCGTTCGACATCGT
>NZ_JAELUG010001442.1 GCF_016429255.1 Rhizobium sp. ASV8 | reverse complement strand
CATCCAGCCGGGCTCCTGGCCGAGATAGCCTTTCCGTGAGGGGTCAGAGATCATGAAGTAACGCGGCTTCATGGCTGACAGCTGATAGCGCGCCTCCATCTCGGTCTTCGGCATGGTGTGCTGCACCTGTCTCTTATACACATCTCCGAGCCCACGAGACGGTCTATTAAATCTCGGATGCCGTCTTATGCTTGAAAAAGGGGGGGGGGGGGGGGGGGGGGGGGGGGGGGGGGGGGGGGGGGGGGGGGGGGGGGGGGGGGGGGGGGGGGGGGGGGGGGGGGGGGGGGGGGGGGGGGGGGGGGGG
>NZ_JAELUG010000160.1 GCF_016429255.1 Rhizobium sp. ASV8 | reverse complement strand
GCTTTATGCCAAGAAGCTCGGCGCGGTTTTCGATCAGATCTCATCCGCCTCGCTCTCCACCCGCGCGGGCGAGATGAAAAGTCAGGTGTTGATCCGCTCGCAATTCTCTGTTGCCTCGCGATGGCTTGCACCGCGCATGGCGCGTTTCAATCAGGTCCATCCCGACATATCCGTCAGCATCTCAGCCCTTCCGCAGCGGTGGAATGTTCAGGATCCGCCGCCCGATCTCGCCATTTATCAAAGGCTCGGCAATGTCGCAGGCATGCAGCAGGACCTGCTGCTAGGCGGGCATCTTGCAGCTGTATGCGCCCCAGAATTCCTTAAGCGCCTGCCGAAGCAGCCGACGCCTGCCGACCTTTTCGGACAGCCGCTGATCAAGATCGAGTTCATGGAACCGGGCTGGCATGACGTCGGCTGGGCGGCGTGGTTCATCGAGACCGGCTTCGGCAATGTGGATCTGCATTTCGCCATCACCTTCAATCTCATTTTCCTCGCCGTCGAGGCCTGCATCGCAGGTGCCGGATTTGCGCTCATTCCGAATTTCATGATCGAAAAGGAACTGGCCAACGGAACTCTGGTCGAGCCTTTCGGCATCTACCTGCCGATCCGTCAGCCCTATATGCTGATGACACCGGAGCCGAGCCTGAGGCGGCCTGAAGTCGCAATCGTGCGGGACTGGATCCTGTCGCAGAGGTAACGAAGACCGCCTTTTCCCACGCTTGCCAAAGCGATAGCTTGCCCCCTGCAATCACTCGATGACGAATTGCACACGGTCAGCACAGAAGCTGGCGCGGCCGAAAGCGACGGGGCGCCTCTCGATATCGACATCAACCTTGGCCGATTCCAGAATGGGCCGGGTCCGCGCGATATTGAGCAATTTCGCCTCGGCGCCCGACGGCATGCGGCTGCTGATCTTGGTGCTGAGACGAACATAGTCCGTGACCCCGAAGGCGGCGAGCGCCGCAGTTCGCGAGGCACTCTCCTTCAACAGTTTCTCTATCCCGGCAAAGCGACCCGCGTCGAAATAATCGGTGATGATCCCGGCTGGACGATTATCGACAATGGCAAGTCCGTGCACCACGACCACCTCGTCCCCGGGTGACAGTCCAAGTCCGACCGCCACGTCGTCCGAGGCACCGTCGTGGACGCTCCTGATAAAGCGGCGCTCACCCGACAGACCGAGCCGCCGGAGGTTCTCACTGAAGCGGGTGCGGTTATCGAGAACGAAGGGAATGGGGCGGTCGGCAACAAAAATGCCGCGTCCATGCTCGATCTGAACGAGCCCCAGGCTCTCGAGGTGAGCCAGCGCCTGACGGATCGTGAAACGGCTCACCGAAAAATGCTCGCTCATCCGGATTTCCGTCGGCAATTGTTCCCCGGCAGAAAGATCGCCACGATGGATTTGCCCCTCGATTTCTTCGGCGATCCGGCGCCAACGGGGATTTCGGGACTGTGTCGGCATGAAATGGCTCCTTCGCGCGAAGGCTGCGTCATACGTATGAAACACGCATGCTGTAAAGGACTGGACCTCTAGATTTTATAGATCTCCAATAAGTATTGCTCGGTGAAACCTCCGGGCTATCTTCGTATATATTGATAGAATCAAAAATATGACCAATATAAAATTGGTCCGTCATCTCATCTTCGAAGACTATATCTATTGATATAATCACGAAGCGCTTTTCGGGCAAAAGGGATACGACGGAAAATGCCAAATATTTCGAGACGAAACTTTCTTGCTGCCGGTTCTGCAGCCTCAGTTCTCACCATTATGCCGCGCCTTGCATTCTCCGAGAGCAATGCCAAACCAACGCTGAAAATTGCCGTACAGGCTTTGCCGGTCAGTCTTGAACCGGTGAACGCTATCGGCAACGTCGGAAATCGGATCAGCAACGCCCTATTCGACACGCTCATCCGTCGCGACTTCTTTAGCAACGACAATGGGTCAGGCACGCAGCTTGCGCCTGCCATTGCTGCCTCGTGGCACCGCGAGGATGAGCGCACCGTCACGGTGACGCTTGCCGATGGCGTGAAATTTCACAATGGCAGAGCGGTCACCGCAGCCGACGTCGCCTTCTCCTTCTCCAAGGAGCGCCTCTGGGGTGAAAAGCCGATGCTCGCCCGCGGCCCGCTTTTCTCGGCCAAGTTCGAAAAGGTGGAAGCCGTCGATGACAGGACGGTTCGCTTCAAGACAGTGACCGCAGACTATTCGCTTGAGAAGCGACTGGCCTCGTGGATCGCCTGGGTCGTGCCGGAGAAAGAATATCGCGAAATGGGTCCCGACGCCTTCGGCCAAAAGCCGACCGGTACCGGCCCCTACAAGCTGGTCGAGTTCGTGACCGGTGACCGCGTCGTTCTCGAGGCCTTCGATGACTATTATCTTGGCAAGCCGACGGCCTCGCGCGTGACCTTCCAGGTCGTCCCTGAAGTCGCATCGCGCGTGGCGGGCCTCGTCAGCGGCGAATACGACATGGCCTGCGCGCTCAGCCCCGACAATCTGGCGATGCTCACCGCGCAGCCGCATGTCGAGGCCCGTGCGACACAGATCGAAAACGTTCATCTCTACATCTTCCAGTGCGACGCACCGGTAGTCTCGGATCGCCGCGTCCGACAGGCCATGAACCTCGCGATCGATCGGGATCTTCTCAACAAGGCGCTGTGGGGCGGCCTTGCCGGCATCACCAACGGCTTCCAGATTCCGCAATATGGCGCTTGCTACGACGCCAATAGGCCCGGTTTTGCACATGATCCCGCAAAGGCTGCGGCTCTCCTGAAGGAGGCGGGCTACAAGGGAGAGAAAATCACCTTCCGCACGCTCAATGACTACTATGTGAATTCCGTCGCGGCGATCCAGATGATGATGGAGATGTGGAAGGCTGTCGGCCTGAACGTCGACATGCAGATCCTTGAGACCTGGGATCAGGTGCTGGCCAAGGGCATGCAGGTCCGCAATTGGTCAAACGGCTTCCAGATGCCGGACGCCTCGTCACCGCTTTCCAGCGACTGGGGACCGAACGGTTCGGCGCAGAAAACCCATGGATGGAAAGCACCGGAAGAATACAACATCCTCGCAGCCAAAGTGACCAGCCTGCCTGATGGCCCCGAGCGCAAACAGGCCTTCCAGCGCATGCTCGATATCTGGGAAGAAGAGGCGCCTGGCGCGGTTCTTTATCGTCCCGTCGAGATTTACGGGGTTCGGCGCGACATCGGCTGGAAGCCGGTCAGCTTCGAATTCATGGATCTGCGACCCTACAACCTGAAATTTGCCAATCGCTGACATGACCGATGATCTGACGCGGGAGGCCCGGCCGCCCGCCGCATGCCTGGAGGTGCGGGGGCTGACCGTTGCCGCCCGCTCGACCGGCAAAATGCTGGTGGAAAACGTGAGTTTCTCGGTTTCCGCCGGAGAAGCCGTCGCGTTGATCGGCGAAAGCGGCTCGGGCAAAAGCCTGACCGCTTTGGCCGTTCTCGGGCTCCTGCCCCCGTCCGTCGAGCTGATCTCCGGATCGGTGTTCCTCGACGGCATCGATATCACCGGCCTGCATGGACCAGCGGCCCCATTGCGCGGGCGGGAACTCGCCGTGATCTTTCAGGACCCGCAATCCTGTCTCGATCCGCGCTGGACCGTTGGACGCTACCTCACCGGCCAATTTCGGCGTTTGCGCGATCTCGGAGCGAAATCGGCCGCCGCAGAGGCACATGCCTTGCTCGAAAGGGTTGGATTGACCAATCCCGAACGCATCATGCGCTGTTATCCGCATGAATTGTCCGGCGGCATGGCGCAGCGCGTGATGATTGCTGGCGCGTTGGCGGGGAAACCAAGAATCCTCATCGCCGATGAGCCGACAACGGCGCTTGATGTCACCACGCAGGCGCAGATCCTCGATCTGCTGGCCGAGCTGCGCAGCCAGAACGATCTCGCCCTTCTGATGATCACCCACGATCTCGGAGTGGTTGCCGACACCAGCGATAAAATGCTCGTTCTCTATGGCGGACGCGTGATGGAGGCCGGAGACACCTCCCAGTTGCTGGGGTCGCCGAACCACCCCTATACCCGCGCCCTGCTGGCCGCCATGCCGGACATTGAGACGGGCACACCACCGAAACCGATTGCCGGAACGCCGGGCCGACCGGCGCAGGATGACTGCTGTCCGTTTCATCTACGCTGCGATCTTGCCTCCGCGACATGCAGGAACACGATCCCCGCCTTCCGCACCACATCAAACGGCAAGCGGGGATCGGCATGTCACCTGGAGAATGACAACCACCCGGACCAGCGGCTCGCAGCACAGGGAGGACAAGGACGATGGCTCTGATCCACGCCGAGAATATCAGCCGCCACTATGGCCTTCGATCCTTTCTCCGCAAGGCCCGTTGCTTTGCGGCCGTTGAACGCGTGACGGTGCGCATCGATGCCGGCAAGACGCTTGCGGTCGTTGGTGAAAGCGGCTCCGGCAAGAGTACGCTCGGGCGACTATTGATCGGCGTCGACCAGCCGAGCGGTGGAACGCTCCGGCTCGATGGTCGCGACATGCTATCCCTGTCGGCATCGCAACGCCGGACCATGACGCGCGACCTCCAGCTCGTTTTTCAGAACGCGTTGGCCGCACTCGATCCGCGCCAAGGAATTTCGCGCCAGATCGCCGAACCGCTGTTGATCCACGGGTTGTGCGAGGGCAATGAAGCCGGCCTCAGGGCGCTGCAAATGATGCACGCGGTCGGCCTTGGTCGCGAACTTGCCGATCGTCGTCCTGGTGAGCTTTCCGGAGGCCAGCGACAGCGCGCCGTCATCGCGCGAGCGCTGATTACCAAGCCTCGCTTCGTCGTTTTCGACGAATCCGTTTCGGCGCTCGATGTTTCGGTACAGGCGCAGATCATCACCTTGATACGGGCCTTGCGGCACGAGGAAGGCTTTGCCAGCCTGTTCATCTCTCATGATCTGCGTGTCGTGCGCCATGTCGCCGACGAGGTTGCGGTGATGTATCTCGGGCGCATCGTCGAACAAGGCCCGGTTCAAGACCTCTTTGCAACGCCGGCGCATCCCTACACCCGTGCGCTGATCGCCGCCATTCCCGGCCGGCAGCGGATCGATGGGCGCAAGATCGATCGTCTCGGCGGCGACCCGCCGGATCCTGCAAACAAGCCGGCCGGTTGCGCTTTTCATACGCGCTGCCCCATTGCCCGACCGATCTGCACGCAGGGGGAGCCGCCGAGCATTTCCGTCGGGCAAGATCACCATGTGGCCTGCCATTTTCCCGACAAGGCCACATCCGGACAGTCGTGAGCAAGACCCTAAGGAATAGACCCATGCGCATCATGACCTACAACAGTCAGTACGGCAAAGGCCGTGACGGGTTCTACGATATCGGCCGCATTGCCGAGGCCGTCGCCGAAGCCGACATCGTCGGCCTGCAGGAAATCGAAGCCTTCTGGGACCGCTCCGGCGATATCGATCAGGTAGAAGCGATCGTCGACCACCTTGCCGGCAAAGGCCGGCAATATTTTTCGACCTTCGGCGCTACCATCGACGTCCACAAGCTCGTTCGCACATCGGACGGACAGACGCTGCGTCGCCGGCGCTTCGGCAACGCCATCCTATCCCGTTGGCCCATTCTGAGCGCCAGAACCTTTCTCTTCCCGGGGAAGCTCACGCCTTTGAACGCCCATTCCATCCAGCGCGGTGTGACGGAGGCGATCGTCGACTGCCCCTCAGGCCCGTTGCGGATCTATACCAGCCACCTCTCGCATTTGGGCGAGGAAGAGCGGCTGCAACAAGCCTGCTTCATTCTCGATCTGCACCGCAGCGCTGCATATAACGGTCCGGCGGCGTCCGGCGATCATCCCGATCGGAGCTGGCTGGAAGATCCGCTCCCACCAGTGCCCACCGATGCCATATTCATGGGCGACTTCAATACTTTGCCACACAGTAAGGTTCATGCCGCCCTGACGGGGGCACATCACCCGCATTACGGTTCGCTGCTTGACCCCGAACGTTTTGTCGATGCCTGGCTCGCACTCGGCCTGTCCGAAAACGACGGCGCCACGCTCTATCAAGACTGGGATAGCAAGAGCGGCACGCGCATTGACTATATCATGGTCTCTCCCGGCCTTGCCGGACGGTTGGTTGCCGCCGAGGTGAAGCGCGATGTCGATGCCTCCGATCACCAGCCGCTGCTCGTCACGCTCGCAGAGAAATAGCGATGATCGCCTTCCTTCTTCTTAGAACGGCCCGCGCACTCCTGACGATACTGGTCGTGATGACGCTCACCTTCGTCATGCTGCGTCTGACCGGGGATCCCGCAGCGCAGCTTCTCCCCGATAATGCGACGGAAGAGACGCTGAATGCGTTTCGCGCCCATTGGGGCCTCGATCAACCGATCCCGGTTCAATATCTGCGCTATCTTGCCAACCTGCTTTCGGGCGATGGTGGCCTATCGATCGCCAATGGCCGCTCGGCAATCGTCGTGGCGAGCGAACGAATTCCAGCGACCTTGCAGCTGACCGGGACTGCTTTTCTGCTGATGCTGGCGATCGGGCTCCCCGTTGGCGTAGCCGCCGCCCTCCGGCTGGGCTCGCTCACGGATCAGGCGCTGATGACGATTTCGACATTCGGCTACAGCATTCCCAATTTCGTCTTTGGTATCGGGCTTGCCTATCTTCTGGCCGTGCATTTTCGTCTGTTGCCAAGCTCAGGCAGCGCGACATGGGCGCATATGGTCCTGCCGGTGGCAACGCTCGGCCTTTCCGGCACGGCGATCCTTGCCCGGTTCACGCGCTCCGCCGTTCTCGACGTTCTTGACGAGCCCTATGTTCGAGCAGCGCTTGCCTCGGGCGAGACACACCGGCAGGCCATTCTCAATCATGTGCTGCCGAACGCCGCCATTCCGGTAGTGACGATCCTCGGCTTTCTGATCGGCGGGCTTGTCGGCGGTTCGATCATCGTCGAGCAGGTCTTTGCCTGGCCGGGGATCGGCCGCCTCCTGGTGGACACGGTCGCACAGCGGGATTTCACCGTCGTCCAGACGCTGGTCATGATTTTCACGACCGCGATCACCCTGTCCAACCTTTCCGTCGATCTCGCCTACGGCTTTCTCAACCCCCGCATCAGGAGAGCCAGGCATGGCTGACACAGCGATCCGAGCCCCGGCACGACGGCACATTCTGCCCGCACCAACGACCTGGCTTGCTGCAGGTGCCTTTGCCTGGCTGGCGCTCATGGCACTTGTTGCACTCCTTGCTCCGTGGATTGCCCCACACGGCTTCGCCGAGCAGCAACCACTTGCCAGACTGGCGCCGCCTGCCCTTCTCGGCTTCGACACGCAGTTCCTGTTCGGCAGCGACCATCTCGGACGTGATGTGCTCAGCCGTACGATCTACGCAATCCGCTTCTCCATCACGCTTGCCGTGCTTGGAACACTGATAGGCGCCATTGCAGGCATCGTGCTTGGCATGATCGCGGCGAGACGGCGCGGCATCACCTCCGAAGTGATCATGACGATGGTCGATATCCAGGCGTCGCTGCCCTTTCTGATCTTTGCCATCATCGTCGTCGGTTTCCTCGGCAAATCCTTCTGGCTGATTGTTGTGATCATCGGTATCGCCGGCTGGGAGCGTTATGCCCGACTGGCGCGCGGCCTTGTGCTGGCTGCTGAGACGAAAGGCTATGCCGGAGCCCTTCGGGTGCTTGGCGCCTCGACGCCGAGAATCTATCTTCTGCATATATTGCCCAACATCGCTGGCACGCTGCTCGTGCAGATGACGCTGAACTTCCCCGAGAGCATCCTCCTCGAAACGGGATTGAGCTTCCTTGGGCTCGGGGTACAGCCTCCATTGACATCGCTCGGTCTGATGGTCAGTGAGAGCCGCAACTACATCGTGACAGCGTGGTGGATGGCTGCGGCTCCGAGCCTAGCCATCGTCTTGACCACGCTTGCCTTTGCCGTGGCGGGTGATTGGGTTCGCGATCGATTGGCCTAGTCTCGAATCTTGGCCGCTTCGATATCGCTACCCGGCTCAGAACCAGCCTTTCACCTTGAACCAGACCAAGGGGATGATGGCACTGAGCAGGATCACCGCCCAGCCGAACTGATAGCCCCAGGCCCAATCATATTCCGGCATGTTTTTGAAGTTCATCCCATAAACACCAGCCATCAGGGTCGGCGGGATGCCGACGATCGAGACGATCGTCAGAACCTTGAAAATATCGTTCTGCGCTATGCCGATCAGGCCGACCAGTGCATCCAGGACGAACTGTACCTTATTGGCCAGTTGCTCGTCGTAATCCGAAAGGGAGTGGACGTCCTGTCGCAGGCTGCCGACCCGTGGCTTCAGCGTTCCACCGTCCCAATCGCAGGCATATTGCTCCGCATAGGCAATGACGCGCCCGAGCCCCAGGAGGCCGTCGCGCAGTTCCGAAAGACGCTCGCCAAGGCGACCGACCTGCTGCAACTGGCCACGTAAAACCCGATTGGCGCGCGCGGGATGGCGACCGCGGGTATCGTCGGCGCGGAACGTGTCTACAGACAGGCCATTCAGCTCGGCAGCCAAATGCTCCAGAATGTCGGCAACATGGTCAACGATTTCTTCGCAAATCAGGACGAACACTTCCAGGCTCGATTTCGGCGCGTCCTGATCGCCGCCAAATTTACCGGCAATCGCATCGAAGGTCGGCAGCTGCATGAATCGAACAGTGACCAGCCGGTCGGCCGACAGCACAAATCCCAATGGCGGGGTTGCCTGCACGCCTTCGGGACGGCGGGCCGCCGAGGGCGTGCTCATATAGAGCATGCCGTTTTGCTTCCTGAGGCGACTCGATACCTCAATCTCGCTGAGTGAGCCCAGGGATGGTAATTTTGCTCCGAGCAGCTTTTCGACTGCCGCGATCTCCTCGGCGGAGGGGTTGAGCAGATCGATCCAGAGAGCATCCGCAGCGACCTCTCCAGCCGTTCCCGCCTTGTTGGGGAATGTGTTCAACATTGCCTGGATTATCCCTCAGTTGACGTCGCTGGCGGTGTTTCGGAACGAGACTGATGAGTGAGGCTCGATGCTGACAGCCACTCAAAAATTAAGGGCCGAAGAATCCTTCAGAAACTCCGGCCTCTCAATAGGTCAATTCACTTGAGGCTGATTGACGTCAGTTCGTCGTCGTCTCAGCTTTGGACTTCCGGCCTCTTTTCGGCTTCGCGTCACCTTCGGCGGCAACCGCGGCAGCCTTCGCCCGCGGGGCCTTGGCAGCGGCGGGCTTTGCCGCCTTTGAAGCGGCAACTGCACCGGTCTTCCCAGCGTTCAAAAGCGCGGCGCGGCGCTGGCGGTTGCTTTCGAGGGCCTGCTGGAAGCCGGCATCGTTCTGCGCGTGATGCGCGAGATCATCGAGAAACTCTGCGACATCCTTGAGGGTTTCGACGACGACGTAGCTCAAACCCTTGCCGGCATTCACCGAGTCGCGGCCAACGGTTACACCGAAGCCGCCCGGCACGCGCTGAAACCAGGTCGAGCGCCATTTGCTGAAGCCGTCGACATCGCGCTCATACTCTTCGAGATAGGCCTTCTGTTCCGCAATTCTGGCGCGGAAGGTGTCAATGACAGTTTTCGCTCCTGCTTTGGGTTTATCAGCCTTCTTGGAAGACCATTTCTGAAGAAAATCTGTCACTGTCTCATTCTCCTTAGAGCTGTCGGGCGGCAAGCGCCTTCAGCAGTCATCGTTAGCACGGTGTTTGGGGAACTGATAAGGTGCTTTTGCGGTATCATGCAAATTTATCGTGCGGTTTCCATAGCCGCAAAGGCCCACATTGGCAAAACTGCGCAGCGACCCCGATCCCCGATGGCAACTACCAGCATCCGGATAATTGCGGTGGTCACAAGCCCGCCGACCGGCCGCCCAATCGCAGTCTTCCTCCAGACGAACCTCTTTCCTACGGCAGCGATCGGCGTGCTTCGATGCCGACCGCGGCGTGCATTCTCGGCTGCACGCTGACTGCCATCATTCGACGGAATTGAAACCGGCGTTCGGCACACCATGGGGCGCCTGATCGCGAAGGGTATAAATCTGCGCAAAGCGACTAGGCAATTTG
Organism: Rhizobium sp. ASV8; assembly: GCF_016429255.1. Classification (GTDB taxonomy): domain Bacteria; phylum Pseudomonadota; class Alphaproteobacteria; order Rhizobiales; family Rhizobiaceae; genus Rhizobium. The sequence goes on along the minus strand of NZ_JAELUG010000160.1, from coordinate 2,489 downwards.
CCAGATTTATTGTCAAAATTTCTACAGTTCTCGAATTTTAACTGACGCTATGGCTACCTACGCTGCCTCATCAAACTTCCTTGCGGAACTGGAAACATGGTTCAATTTCTAGATGTTGGCGGCGTTAATGCATTGGTCTGTCCGGTCGACATCATGACATTGCTGCGTGATCTCGATGATCGTATCGAGCCGCATTCCGATCGCGGGGATGATTGCAAGAAGACGTCTCAGCTTGTCGGCTATTTCGGTATCCGTGCCAAGACACTCATTTCGACCTGCGCTGGTCGGCCTGACCGCTTCGAGCAATTTAACGGCAAGACCAAGTCGCGGGAAGGAATCATGTCGCAAGGCACACACGACCTCCGCGGCCCGTCGCATCACCTAACAACGATTCATCAGCGGAGCATCGCCTGAAGAATGAGCAAACTATCCGTCCAGGCCCCGAAATCCGTCGTCATGATCAGGCCGCATCACTTCACCCCGAATCCGATGACCGCCAACGATAATTCGTTTCAATCGAATGACGAAAAACGGGCAGCAGCGGCAATCGCGAGCACAGCCTTCGCGGAAGTCACGCATATGGCTGAGGGCCTGGCGGCGGCCGGCGTAACGGTGCATGTGTTCGAAGACAAGACCGCGGCAACGCCCGATTCCGTCTTCCCGAACAATTGGTTCTCGACGCATTCCGGCGGCCATGTCGCCATCTATCCGATGTATTCGGCCAGCCGCCAGTCCGAGCGGCGCAGCGACGTGATCGAAATGTTGAAGACGGACTACCGCGTCCAGGACGTTATCGACTATTCCGGTCTCGAAAAAGACCATGTCTATCTCGAAGGCACCGGTGCGATGGTGCTCGACCATATCGGTCGCGTTGCTTATGCCGTCCGTTCCAACCGCACCAACGAAGTGGCTTTGGAACGCTTCTGCACCCACTTCAACTTCGAGCCGATGGTCTTCGACGCCGTCGACCGCAACGGCAAGGCGATCTACCACACGAACGTCCTGATGTGCATCGGCACCGACTTTGCGCTTCTCGGGTCTCAGATGATCCCGGATGTCGCGCGGAGGCGAGAAATCATTGCACGTCTCGAAGAGACTGGCCGCAAGGTGATCGATCTTTCGATCGAGCAGATCGAGAATTTCGCCGGCAATGCCATCGAGCTGGACGGGCGGGACGGCAGGTTGGTCGTACTGTCCGCCAGGGCTCACGCGGCACTCGATGCCGCCCAGATCGCCGATATCCAAGAATCGGCAAAACTGCTGCCATTCGATGTTTCGACCATCGAACTTGCCGGCGGATCTGTCCGCTGCATGCTCGCCGGCATTCACCTGTCGCGTCGCGAACCGGCAACCACACAATTGCTTTACGCCGCCGGTTGAGCCGGATAGAGAAGCCCGTACAAAAGTAAAGGTACCTGCAATGTCGCAAGCAAGATCAGTCTATCACTTCAATTCCGTCATCGTGCGCGAACCCTCGCGCTCCGTCGTCAACGGCCTTCGCGCCGACGATCGCGGCAATCCGACGTTCGAAGGCGTCAAGGCCGAGCACGATGCCTATATCGCCGCCATGCGCGACGCCGGCGTCGAAGTGACGGTTCTTCCCGCGCTCGAAGCCTTCCCAGACTCGATCTTCGTCGAGGATCCTGCCCTTGTCTTTACCGAAGGCGCGATCCTGCTTCGCCCGGGCGCAATCAGCCGTGTCGGTGAAACGGCCGAAATCACGCCGACACTGCGCGGCATGTTCGAAACTGTGCTCGATTTGCCAACCCCGGGCTTTGCCGATGGCGGCGACGTGCTGACGACACCGAAGAGCGTCATGATCGGCCTTTCGGCACGCACCGACAAGGTCGGCGCCGAGGCTCTGTCCGCTTGCATCGAAAAACTCGGCCGCAAGGCTGAGATCGTCGCAACGCCGGAAGGCGTGCTGCATTTCAAGACCGATTGCTCGCTGCTCGACGACGAAAACGTCCTGTCGACCGCGCGTCTCGCACGTTCCGGCGTCTTCAAGGATTTCAAGCAGATCATCATTCCGGAAGGCGAGGAGCCGGCCGCCAACGCCTTGCGCGTCAATGATGTCGTCATGGTCGGCTCCGACTTCCCGCGCACGATCGAGATGCTCGACAAGCTCGGCTACAAGGTCGTGCCGATGAAGACCACGGAGATCGGAAAGATCGATGCAGGCCTGTCCTGCATGTCGCTGCGCTGGTTCCGCAACGGCCGATAAGCAAACTCAAGAACAAACGGGAGAACAGAATGCACAGCTTCAAATCGAAAATCATCGCCGGTGTCGCACTGATACTGTCCGCCGGCTTTGCTCATGCCGAGGATACCATCCGCCTCGGCATGACGCCCGAGCCCTACATGCCGTTCACGCAGGTGAACGCAGCCGGGGAATGGGAGGGCCTGGAAGCCGATCTTTCCCGCGCCGTCTGCGAAAAGATGAAGATCAAGTGCGACATCAAGCAGATGGCCTGGGACGGTCTTATCCC
>NZ_JAELUG010001441.1 GCF_016429255.1 Rhizobium sp. ASV8 | reverse complement strand
CAGACAACAGCGTGGCGTTGCCGAGCAACTATCGCACTCACATCAAGAAGTTCCTCAACAATCCCGATGACGTCGTCGACGAGATGCTGGACGGCGTCGTCAAGGCGCATACTTCCTACCTCACACCTGTCTCTTATACACATCTCCGAGCCCACGAGACGGTCTATTAAATCTCGGATGCCGTCTTCGGCTTGAAAAGGGGGGGGGGGGGGGGGGGGGGGGGGGGGGGGGGGGGGGGGGGGGGGGGGGGGGGGGGGGGGGGGGGGGGGGGGGGGGGGGGGGGGGGGGGGGGGGGGGGGGGGGG
>NZ_JAELUG010001440.1 GCF_016429255.1 Rhizobium sp. ASV8 | reverse complement strand
CCCCCCCCCCCCCCCCCCCCCCCCCCCCCCCCCCCCCCCCCCCCCCCCCCCCCCCCCCCCCCCCCCCCCCCCCCCCCCCCCCCCCCCCCCCCCCCCCCCCCCCCCCTTTTTCAAGCAGACGACGGCAAACGAGATTTAATAGACCGTCTCGTGGGCTCGGAGATGTGTATAAGAGACAGCCGTAATACACCATGAAAATCTGTGCCAGCAGCGGCGTGCCTCGGAACAGGTAGACATAGCAATAGGTCAGCGTGCTCAGGATCTTGTTGTTCGACATGCGCGCGACGGCGAGCGGCATCGACAG
>NZ_JAELUG010001439.1 GCF_016429255.1 Rhizobium sp. ASV8 | reverse complement strand
CCCCCCCCCCCCCCCCCCCCCCCCCCCCCCCCCCCCCCCCCCCCCCCCCCCCCCCCCCCCCCCCCCCCCCCCCCCCCCCCCCCCCCCCCCCCCCCCCCCCCCCCCTTTTTCAAGCCGAAGACGGCATCCGAGATTTAATAGACCGTCTCGTGGGCTCGGAGATGTGTATAAGAGACAGGGCCTGGCCCCTGCCTGCCGACCGACACCAGCGGCTGCCATTGCAGCCTGTTGTGCTTGCCGCCTTCGAATTTGGGCGCAGAGAAACCGGCCGCGCCGACGCTTAGATACCAATTGCCCGACCAGA
>NZ_JAELUG010001438.1 GCF_016429255.1 Rhizobium sp. ASV8 | reverse complement strand
CCCCCCCCCCCCCCCCCCCCCCCCCCCCCCCCCCCCCCCCCCCCCCCCCCCCCCCCCCCCCCCCCCCCCCCCCCCCCCCCCCCCCCCCCCCCCCCCCCCCCCCCCTTTTTCAAGCAGAAGACGGAATCCGAGATTTAATAGACCGTCTCGTGGGCTCGGAGATGTGTATAAGAGACAGGCCTTGTTCTTGCCGGGGATTTTGAAAATCATGCCGGAGGCGCTGTGAACGTTGAACCAGCCTTCGTCGCCGGCCGGCTTGACGGTTACGCGTTCGTCCTGATGATCGGGATAGACCGCGCGCAAT
>NZ_JAELUG010001437.1 GCF_016429255.1 Rhizobium sp. ASV8 | reverse complement strand
CCCCCCCCCCCCCCCCCCCCCCCCCCCCCCCCCCCCCCCCCCCCCCCCCCCCCCCCCCCCCCCCCCCCCCCCCCCCCCCCCCCCCCCCCCCCCCCCCCCCCCCCCCTTTTTCACCCAGAAGACGGCAAACGAGATTTAATAGACCGTCTCGTGGGCTCGGAGATGTGTATAAGAGACAGCCTTTGATCCGGCGCGTTGCAGCGCCGGATCCTGTTGGTATCAAGCCAGCCGCTTAGGCGCTCTGGCGAAAGTCGTTGTCGTCGGCATCAGGTCCACCCATGGACATGTCGAGGGTGAAGCCCTTG
>NZ_JAELUG010001436.1 GCF_016429255.1 Rhizobium sp. ASV8 | reverse complement strand
CCCCCCCCCCCCCCCCCCCCCCCCCCCCCCCCCCCCCCCCCCCCCCCCCCCCCCCCCCCCCCCCCCCCCCCCCCCCCCCCCCCCCCCCCCCCCCCCCCCCCTTTTTTAATGATCCGGCGACCACCGACATCTACACCCACGACACGTCGTCGGCAGCGTCAGATGTGTATAAGAGACAGGTCCAAGACGCAACCGCCAACTGGCAAAGTGGACATTCACGTTCACAGCAAAGATCACCCCGTCAGCGTCAAGCGCAGCGACAGCGATCTTTTCCAAGACTTGAAGATCGACCGCGGCAAGTCCGT
>NZ_JAELUG010001435.1 GCF_016429255.1 Rhizobium sp. ASV8 | reverse complement strand
GCCAAGGCGGCGCGCTACAAGATCATCCATAGCTGCGGCTACGGAGCGGTGGTTCGCGGGGATTCCTTAAGTGGCCGGCACAGAACGGAAGATCTCAGGCGGCTTTACGAGGCGGATCGATCGATTCCTGTCTCTTATACACATCTCCGAGCCCACGAGACGGTCTATTAAATCTCGGATGCCGTCTTCTGCTTGGAAAGGGGGGGGGGGGGGGGGGGGGGGGGGGGGGGGGGGGGGGGGGGGGGGGGGGGGGGGGGGGGGGGGGGGGGGGGGGGGGGGGGGGGGGGGGGGGGGGGGGGGGGGGG
>NZ_JAELUG010001434.1 GCF_016429255.1 Rhizobium sp. ASV8 | reverse complement strand
CCCCCCCCCCCCCCCCCCCCCCCCCCCCCCCCCCCCCCCCCCCCCCCCCCCCCCCCCCCCCCCCCCCCCCCCCCCCCCCCCCCCCCCCCCCCCCCCCCCCCCCCCCTTTTACAAGCAGAAGACGGCAAACGAGATTTAATAGACCGTCTCGTGGGCTCGGAGATGTGTATAAGAGACAGGTCCTGGCGCCACCTTCCAGCAGCAGAGACGAGATGCCGCGCGTGCCGAGCGCCTCCATCAGTTCACCCGGCTCGCTGGTATTCGATTGCAGGACTTCAACGCCCGCCGCATCCAGAGCCGCACGG
>NZ_JAELUG010001433.1 GCF_016429255.1 Rhizobium sp. ASV8 | reverse complement strand
CGAACTGGCGAGCCTGTGCATTGGCGCGAACGTTGAAGCCGATGATGGCCGCATTCGAAGCTTCTGCGAGCGAAATATCCGACTCGGTGATGCCGCCTGCGCCCGAATGGACGATGCGGGCACGGACCTGTCTCTTATACACATCTCCGAGCCCACGAGACGGTCTATTAAATCTCGGATGCCGTCTTCTGCTTGAAAAGAGGGGGGGGGGGGGGGGGGGGGGGGGGGGGGGGGGGGGGGGGGGGGGGGGGGGGGGGGGGGGGGGGGGGGGGGGGGGGGGGGGGGGGGGGGGGGGGGGGGGGGGG